>JBKJVD010000043.1:0-47257 GCA_046590585.1 Thermoanaerobaculia bacterium
CTTCGGCCGTGGTTCGCGGTGATGGTGCTTTCCACCGCCGATTCGATTTCGCGAAGGTAGAGTTGCAGTGCCCGGTGCGCCGTGGCATCAGGCGCGGTTTCGAATGCCACAGTCAGGACCAGGCCATCCAGGCTCTGGGGATTGACCGGTGCGCTGAGCACGGAGACTACGGTCTCGGCTGCGATCGGCTCCCTGCGCTCACCAAACGGGGTGGTGAGCTGGGGGCGCACGATCATCCAGGGGAGATTCATCCGTTTCACGAATCCCTCGAGATGTACCTGAAGAGCCGATGCGAAGTCTTCCGTGACTCGCCCGAGGGAGACGATCAGTTGCGGATTGTTCTGGTGACCGACGGCGCTGAAGCTCGCCAGCACTGCACCCGGGATTGCGAGAGCGGCGGGTAGGATGGTCCGCACGACGTCGAGATCGGATTCGGAGAGGACCGGCTTGCCGATGAACTGAGCCAGCTGGCGGCGGGAGATGTAAAGGCGTGATGCCTCCACGGCCGCCAGTGCGAAAGGCGACAGCGGCTGGCCCGCGAGCGGCTGCCCGGGAGATGGCTGTGCCGGCGGCGCAGCAGGCGGAGGATTGAACGATGGCATCATCGAGTTCGCAGCTGGGGGCATGGAGATCGACCGCGCTCCCGCCGGCTCTTCGACCAGTGCGATCGGACCGACCCCGAACAGCCCTTTCGAACCGAGGAGAGTGAGGACGTCTCCTGCGATCTTCCGGGCCGCGTCGAGATCCGCAGCCTCGAACGGCTTGCGGCCGGCCTTGTCGCGCATGTCGATGAAACCAATTAGTCGGCCGCGCGTGAAGAACGGAACCGCCAGCAGCCGGTCGGTATCCTGCCTGAACAGCATCTCGGCGAACCGCGGATCGGAGTTGAGTCCGTTCACCAGAAACGCATCGCGACGCACGATCATCCGGTCGACGAGATCATCCGAGGCACCGAGTTGCCGGCGATCCGTCACCGTGTATTGATAACTGGTGACCAGCTCGAACTTCTTGTCGTTCAGGTCGAGCGAGGAGGTCAGATACATCGCCGCCTTCGTCGCCTGAACATCCTCGAGGCACTTGTAAAGGATTTCCTTGAGCTGAGGTTCGAGTGCTTTGATGTCTGCGAGCATGGGCCGTTGAAAGTGTAGGGGGAGGGAACCAAATCGGCAACAGGCATCCATGCCCGGCAGCTGAACCTGGCGGTTCGAGCTCCCGCGCTGAGGTGTTTTACTGGATAGTCACCTCACCACCGGCACGAGGATAAAATCCGTTTCGAACTACGACGAACGCGTCCGCTTCGGATTAAGGCGTGAACGCCAGGCTACTGAAGATGAAACCGAGGAAACAGACATCGATGGCATTCGTGATTGTGTCGCTGCTCGTTGCAGCGACGTCGTTCGCAGCCGCGCCGGTTCGCATCACGCTGCGTATGGTCCCCCAGGCGGTCGACGGCGCACCGGTCGTGGCGACGCTGACAATCGCGAATACATCCACCCGCGTCGTGATACTCGAGGCGCTCGATCCCCGCAACATTCGTTTCGACGTCAACAAAACGCACGACGAGCACAGCGGCAAGTGGGTACTCCACTACGAGCGCGCCCTCGTCAACGCCGTCGCGAAGCCGGCGCCGGTGAGCGTGCGCTGAAGTTCGCGGAAGACAATCCGCGCTTCACGTACACGGCGCCGCTCTTGTCGGCGCTGGTCACTCGCACCGGCGGGGACATCGGTCTGCGTATCGCCGATTTCATCCTCCGCGAATATCCACAGACCCAGTACGCAGTCGTCGCAACGCACGCGCGCGAAGCGATGATGCGGCAGAAGAGCGGGGCAAATCGGAAGGTGTCGCCACGGGCGACGGGCCCGGCGGCACTACGTTCGACAGCTGCTTCTGAGACACCGCGACCGGCAGAGACCAGCACTGCGTTCATGGTCGGGGGTGAGGTAAGCGCCCCCATCGTGATCTCCAGAGCGAATGCTGTCATCACGAAAGACATGAAGTGCCGCGGTCTCGTGATGATCGCCGCGATCATAGACACTGCGGGCCGGCCGACGCATATCGTTGATCTGAGTCGATCGCCTGATGCGTTCACGCACGCGCACGCCATTGCGCTGCAATCGTGGCGATTTCGTCCAGCCACACGGCGCGGCGAGCCGGTGCCTGTGCATTTCAACCTCACGATTCAGTTGCGCTGCGTCTGATTGCGCATCACCAGCGATGGTAATCTCTGGCACTTCCATCGCCATGAAACAGACATCGATCGCATTCGTGGTTGTGTCGCTGCTCGTTGCAGCGACGTCGTTTGCCGCCGCGCCCGCACGGCAGCCGCCGTCGGCGCTGGTGAAGTATCTGCGCGCTGCTGCACCACGCGCCGCGATCGACTGTGGCGTCGGACGAGACGAACGGACCGACAGGACGCTCTACCAGTGCGGGGCCGCGGCCGTCGTCCGCGGTGAGCCGTTCTACTGCGTGCTCCTGCCCTGGCCGGGTCCGCAATCGGATATTGAGGTTGCCGCCGCACAACAATCGGCGATCAGTTACGTCTTTGACGCGCGCGTCATCAGTGCCGTGAAGCAGCAAACGGAAACAACGTTTCGGATGACGCCCGTCTGGCGAATAGGCGAGCGGCCTGTCCAACCAGTACGCCTGCTGCGCGGGATACACCCCCCGCGCTTCAGAACGACCGCACGACCCGCGGCGCCCCTGCCGGGAACAGTCGTGCTCGAAGCTGCCATCGCTTCTGATGGCCACGTTTCATCTATCCGTGTCCTGAAGAGTTTGTCACCTGCGCTCGATGCCGCCGCGAGCACTCTCGTCCGTCAATCGGTCCAGGAACCGGCACGGCTCTTCGGAATCGGTGTGCCTGCGATCGTGACCATCGCCGTCGATGTGGCCAGCGGGCTTCCGTCGATTCGACCAGCATCCAGCGGCACCCCATAACGATCAAAGTCGCAGCGTCGACGTCGTCTGCAGCTAATCGGCTCGGCCTCGCGCCGGGCGCGTACTACTGACGAGTGTAAGAAACGGACGGCGCTCGCGATCGGGAATCGTTTGGAATAAGCAGCTGGGGCGGCCCAGTTACCGGCCGTGAGACGCGCTTGACAGTGACGGCGACCGTGACTATCCTACGCCTCCCGCTGCGGGAATAACTCAGTTGGTAGAGTGCAACCTTGCCAAGGTTGATGTCGCCGGTTCGAGTCCGGTTTCCCGCTCCAACGACAACAAGCAGAGGCTGCACGGCAACGTGCGGCCTCTTTTTTGTTTACGCCGAACAGTATGTTTTACGCCGTCCATCTCCACGGTCGCCTCGCATCGGCCGTCGGACGAAACGCATCGGTGAATCGGGTGAGTGCGAAACGCCAGCCGGTCCAGTGGATGGAGACGATGTCGTACCGGATCTGCAGACCGCTCAGATCACGCCTTGATGCGACCAGTTGATCGGCAGCGCGGATCAGCCTCAGGCGCTTTTCGCGGTCGACCTGAACGTGCCCCTCACCCCCCGAGGCGCTTTGCCGGGTCTTGACCTCGACGATCACGAGCATCCGCCCGCGGCGAACGACGAGATCGAGTTCCGCGCCGCGGAGTTTCAGGTTCGCCGCGACGATCCGGTAACCGCGAAGGCGGTAGTGGAGCCGCGCGCGCAATTCTCCGGCGCGGCCGAGGTCGGTCGACGAGAATCTGCGGGGGCGGAACAGGGGCAACACGGCGGTCTACTTCCTGTGAAAGTGACGTTCGATGTCGAGGTGACGGATGTCGACGATGATCGGCCGGCCGTGAGGGCAGGCATACGGGTTCGATGAGGCCAGCAGTTCCCCGACCAGCCGCGCCATCTCATCGCCTCCGAGAGGACGATGGACCTTGATGGCGGCCTGGCAGGCCAGGGATGCACAGACCTTTTCGCGAACCGCGATCACGTGGGAGCGCTTCTCGTCGGAGGATGCATCGATCAGCTTGCGCAGGAAAAGGCCGATGTCGTTCCGCACGAGTTCGGGAGGCACTGCGGAGATGGCGAACGTGTTTCCCGAGAAGCGTTCGATGTCGAAGCCGACGGAGCGGAGTTCGTCGATATGCGATTCGAGAACGGCGCACTCAGAAGCCCCGGCCTCGTACAGCATCGGGATGAGAAGGCTCTGCGACTCCGCCGCGTGCATTTCGGCGCGCGCCCAGTAACGGTCGTACAGCACGCGCTCGTGCGCAACGTGCTGATCGACCAGGCGCAGACCTCCAGGGATGTCGAGAAGGATGTAACTCATCCGGTACTGGCCGATGACCCGGCCCTGAAGATCGCCGAGGTCGGGAGCGGCATCGTCGAGAGCGCGCAGGTCGGGTTGAGCCAGCGCCGCTGACTGGGACGGCAGCGGTGGTTGCACGAGCGGGCTGGAACGAAACAGGGGCGAGAGGAGAGCGGCGTCCGAGACCCTCCCCGACATCGCCTCCATTGCAGCATGAAGAATCGGTTGCGAGGCCGACAGCGCCGTGAGCCGTCCGGCAGCCGGAGCATCGTCATTCGCCGCCAGCAGTTCGCGCCCTTCCTCCGCTCCGCCAAGTGCCTTGCGGATCGCGTTTTCCACGACGACGTGGACGCGACCCGAATCCCGGAAACGGACTTCGGTCTTGGCCGGGTGCACGTTCACGTCAACCAGGTCGGGCGGCATGTCGACAAAGAGAATGATCGCGGGATGACCGTCGAAGTCGAAGGCAACTGCCGCCCGGTTCGCCGCATGAGTCAGCACGCGATCCTTGACGAGGCGGCCGTTGACGAAGAAGTACTGATTCCGCCTGCTTCCGAACCGGAGACCGCGCGTGACGAAGCCTGTGGCGCGCGTCTCGCCGTATTCTCCATCCACGCACTCCAGCGAATCGGCCACGTCGTTTCCCAGAATCTGCAGCACCCTCTCTCTGGACGAACTGGCCGCGGGGAGGTCGAGGACCACCCGACCGTTGTGCTCGACGCGCACGGCAATGGACGGCATCGGCAGCGCGTAGGAGGTGACGATGCTGATGATCGCGCGAAACTCCGCGTCGGCGCTCTTGAGGAACTTGCGGCGTGCCGGGACGTTTTCGAACAGACCGGCGACGATGATGGTCGTCCCCCGGTCGCGTGCGGCCGGCCGCACGCTCCGTTCGCCCGTGAGGGGGTCGCAGGAGAGTTCCACGCCGTGAGGTGCCACACCATCCCAGGTCGTGAGCAGGAAGCGGGAAACACTCGCGATTGAGGGGAGCGCTTCTCCGCGAAACCCGAGCGTGCGGACGTGGGTGAGATCGTCGAAGTCGCGGATTTTCGAAGTGGCGTGGCGCTCGATGGCAAGAATCGCATCGTCTTCGCTCATCCCGGTGCCGTCGTCCCGGATCTCGATCCGCTTCCGTCCTCCGTGTTCGAGAATCACATCGATCACAGTCGCTCCTGCATCGATCGCGTTCTCGATTAACTCCTTGACGACCGAGGAGGGACGCTCGACCACTTCACCAGCGGCGATCTGATTGATGAGATCGGACGGGAGCAGTTGCACGCGCGGCATCGCGGCCATTATGAAGGAGGACGACGGTGGACGCGCCCACCCCTCGGAGGCGTGCAGGAGATTCCTGCCTGCAGCGCGACCGCTGACTCAATTTCACTACAGATCGTAGAGAGGAGAGGACGGAGGTGCACGACGGGCACAACGGTTGCTCGAAGGCCGAGGCATGAAAGACAATCGCAGAATGATCCGCAGAACTGGAGGATTGATCGGGCTCGTGATTGCCCTTTCGCTTGCGCTGGCGCTGGTCTGGCGGGTTTACGTGCACCACAAGCGAGCAGATCATCGCGACGAGCCGGCGGTAGTCTTGTTCACGCTGCCGTCAGATTCCGTAAAAAGTTCCGCGCGGCTGGCGTAAAATACTGAGCAACCGCTCATTCCTGTTTGTGGCACGCTCACTGCTGAGGCAGAGGCCAGGAGATTCAAATAACATGGTCCGTACCCGATCCGCCATTGCCGCCACCCTCCTCGCTACGTTCGTCTCGACTGGCCTCTTTGCAGCCACCTCGGTCAAGCAGCCGCAGGCGCGCAATCTGACCAGCGACTTCCGCACGGCCGGCTCCTCGGTCGAGCGCCTCGAGGTCTACGAGATCGGCGGCATCGTCATCATCCGCGGCCGGACTGCCAGCAAGGCCGAGGCGGCAGAGGCGGGAGTCATTGCATCCTCACTCGGGTATCGCCGGGTTGCCAACCTCGTTCAGATCACGCCGCCGAGCGACGATTCGGCGCTTCGTCGCAGGGCCGAACGGGAGTTGACGATGAACCGCTCACTCGATGGATGCATCTTTCGAGTCGATGCCCGGGCAGGGGTCGTTCATCTCGCCGGCTCGGTCCAGCATGAACTGCAGAAGGACATGGCGGTCAATCTGGTCCGCAACCTCGACGGAGTGATTTCGGTCGAGTCCGACCTGAAACGCTGACGCCCTCTTAAATTCTGACAAAAAAACGCAGGCCTGAGTTCCGATGAACTCAGGCCTGAATCGTTTCTGGACGATGCTGCGACAGACTACCTCGCAGTCCGGATGGCGAACCGCACCTTGGAACCGCGAAGCTCGTCGGGACCGGTGATTGTCTTGGCGTAGATCACACTCAGGTAAACGTCGAAGTCGCGGATGGTGATGGAGGTTTCTGCGCCGAGTCCCGCATCGACGGTGAGACGGTCGGCGTCGGTGATCTGGTCATAGTCGAATCCGACCGTGCCGGCACCCACATACCCGATTCCGTAGAGGTTCGTGAAATGCATCAGCCAGGCTTTGTAGTCCCGGTTGCGGAAGATGGGGACGAACAGTTCGTTCGTGACGTGAATCTCGTTGCTGCCCTGGGCCGATTTGTCGTTCGCGATCGATTTCAGTGCTTCGCGCCCGCCTAGCTTGAAAAGCTCATAGCGAGGAATGCTGTAGCGTTCCAGGTCATCGAACTCGGGTCCGCGGATCTCGTCCTTGACGAGGAATGAGCCGACGTGGAGCCGTGAGAAGACGAACGAAGTTGAGGTCAGGTCGAAACGGCGGAGTGTTTCAGCTTCCAGTTTTGCGTAGTGATAATCGCCCGTGCCGATGTCGTCGGAGTAGGTGACCGCCGCGGCGAAGCCGCCTTTCTGCGAGCCAATGTCGCGAAACGCGGTGAGGACCGGAGCGAGCCTTCCCCGCGATTCTCCGACGATCGCATTCAGCCGCTCGTCGAACTGGGTTCCGTGCTGATAGCCGATCTTCGTGTAGACGTTGTTCTTGCGATTGTCGACCTGGGTGAGGTCGCCGAACGTGAGCCGGTCGTCCTGGAGCAGCCAGAAGTAGCGGTTGTTGTAGTTTCGCGGAATGCCGAGCAGCAGCAGTCCACCGCGCACCCGCTCGAACTCCAGCGTGCTGTTGTCCCCGAGTTCTGGAAACTGGATCGAGTCGAAGACGCCGAGGCGGTAGGTGTAGTTGCGTGCGTAGTATTTGTAGCGGAGGTACGTACTGATGTCGCCGTTGACGAAGTTGTATTCGATCTGGCTTTCGAAGAGCACGTTGCGGATCAGCTTTCTGAGCCGGACGCTGGCCTCGCCCTCGGGCAGATAGATGTTGACGTTCGGGAGCCCGTCGCGTCGCTCGTAGGCGCTGCTGGCGGCATCCGACAACACGGAGGATGCCGGAGTTGGCGCGGCGACCGGAACATCGGCAGTTTCGGCCTCCTCTTCGGCAGTTTTCGCCTCGTCGGCCGGAGCGGTGGAGGTAAGGGGAGGAACAGGCGCGGGATCGGGTGTCTGGGCCACGATGTGGCTGGCGACGGACAGAATTACGACCAGGGCGGCCGCGCGTACTGGGCTCGATAGCATGAAACGGGTTCCTCCGTGGAAGCGCCGATTGACGCGGCGCGACACAACCTATGGTAAACTCAACCGGTTGAAAGGTTTATGCACTTAGTGGATCCTCGTATTGGCATAAGCTTTGTAAGTCGCGAGGATTATAGCTACGGACGTATACCGTGCGAAGCTCCTGAGGAGGTGGATTTTGTTGCGTCTCAAACATCGACTGCTGTTGGCCGTGGTTTCTTTCCTCGTCGTTGTGCCTGTGTTCGCGCAGGACGCCATGATGACTACGACGATGGATACGACGATGACGAGAGAGAATCAACTCTCTCTTCTCGCGCCGAGTTCGTCCGGGCAGACAGGACTATTCACCGTAGTCACCGCTGACACCTTGCGTCACGGCGATCTGTCGTTCGGCGTCTACTATCAAAACTGGGATCTGACCGCGGGCGAGGCTCGCGACTTCGCTCCGCCCTCGGCGCGCGATTACAACGATCTCAGCTACGACCTCTACCGTCTCAGCGGCTCGATCGGCTACGGTCTGACCGACCGGTGGGAAGTCAGCGCAATGCTTCCGTTCGATCGGATCTCGGCGAACGGTGGCGATCGCGTTGGCTACATCAACGGATTCCTCTACGACGGACACATCTCCGACAGCGGAATCGGCAACGTCCGGCTGGCGACGAAGTTCGCAGTCACTCCGGTGGACAACCCGACGCGCTTCGCGCTTTCAATCTTCGCCGATCTCCCGACCGGTGACGAAGAAGGCGGAATCGCGACCGGCAGCGGCGCCTTCGGCGTCGGAGGTCACTGGACCCGCGGGATCGCTACCCTCGGTGGCTCGTATGTCGTCAATGGCGACCGCAGCGAGTCCGACCGCAACGACGGCTCCTTCAACGGGGACTTTTCAGTTCCCAACGAAGTGCACATCGACGGCGGTCTGAACATCCCGCTGAGCCGTTTCGGAACGACGAACTGGATCAACGAACTGAATGCAGTCGTCTACACCGGGGGTGATCGCACTCCTGATTCGCCAATCTTCCTGACCACCGGCTTCCGCCACTGGTTTGGACAGAGCGGCTGGGCACTCAGCGCCGGTGCGCGCTGGAATGCCGCCAAGTTCTTCAACGAGCACGACGAATGCCGGTTCACGGAACTCGATGACTGCGCGTTGTCGGGCCTGGTCGGGCTGACGTTCGCGCCGTTCCACCTTGCTGCTGCAGCGCCGCCAGCGCCTCCTGCTCCGTCCCCGGTTCCGCCGCCGCCAGCACCAGAAGCGGCTCCGGTACCGCCGCCCGAGCAGCCAGTTGCCCCGCCGCGCGAGCCGCAGGAACTGCGCAACGACGAGATTCACTTCGAGCCGGGTTCGGCCCGTCTCACCAACATCGCCAAGGCGATCCTCGACGACGTGGCGCTCCGCATGAAGCAGGAGCCGACGGCGACGGCGCTCGTCATTGGTTACACGGATGATCGCGAGAACACCGGCGCCAACGCCGATCTCGATCGCCGTCGTGCAGAAGCGGTCCGCGACTACCTCGTGAGCCGCCATGGTATCGACGCATCGCGGATCACGGTCGAAGGCCGGAACGGTCGCGAGCCGATCGGTGACAATGCAACGGCAGAAGGCCGCCTGCGCAACCGCCGTGTCGTCATCCGTCTCGTCCTGCCGTAAGGTTTCTCTCTGTTCTTCAATCCCCGGCCCCCGCGAAGTCTCGCGGGGGCCTTTTTTTATCCCGGAGGCTGTTTGAAACAGATCGCCATCGCGCTCGCTGCCATCCTCGCCGCCGCCTGTGTTTCGACGCCTCCCGCTCCGGTTCCGGGACCAGGGCCGTCGTCGACCCCGATGCCCGGGCCGGTTTCGCGGCGCGGGATGACCCCTCTAGCGTCTGCGCCGCGCGGAATCGTTGAGCCTCGAATCCGCGTCGGCCTGCTGAGCGATCAGCCCAGCGTCGAGTTTCCCCGCACGCCCCAGGG
This sequence comes from Thermoanaerobaculia bacterium, assembly GCA_046590585.1. Taxonomy (GTDB): domain Bacteria; phylum Acidobacteriota; class Thermoanaerobaculia; order Gp7-AA8; family Gp7-AA8; genus JBKJVD01. Next base: position 9,773 of record JBKJVD010000043.1, read on the forward strand.
GTACATTCTGGTCGCTGACGCCGGCCCGGTCATGTTGCGTCGCGGGTTCACCGTCGAAGCACCACTGGCAAATGCCGTCGTGAGGTATGCCGTCCAGGCAGGCGCAATCTCGGACCTTCCGAGCGCAACGACGTTCGTGGAAAAAATCCGCACCGGGACCGGTCAGCGGGTCGATCGCGTGTTCGACCCGGCGAATGGGTTGTACCGGATTCTGGTCGGCGAGTTCGCCGATTCGCAGTCCGCCAACCCTCTCCGGGATCAACTGGTCACAAGCGGCTACGGAAAGGACATGCTCGTCGTCCGCCGCCCTTCGGATGATCGTTTCGAAAAGGTCATCAAGCTCACCGATGATGAAGGGGACTCGCACACCGTTCGAGGTGAATCGCTCCTCGTGATGCCCGCCGCGGGCGACACATTGATGCTCGACAACAAGCAGTACCGGACGGCGGGACGTCTCTTCGTGAACGCGCGTGGCCTGCTCAATGTCATCAACGAATTGAATTTCGAGGACTACCTTCTCGGCGTGGTCCCGGCAGAGATGGGACCGAAAATCTACGATGAACTGGAGGCGTTGAAAGCGCAGGCGATCGCGGCTCGAACGTATGCGGTCCGCAACATGGGCCAGTTCCAGGCGGAAGGCTTCGACATCTGCCCTGGCCCCGCATGCCAGGCCTACAAGGGCTACTCCGGTGAAGAGGAGTTGAGCAATCGCGCGGTGCGCGAGACGGCAGGACAGATTCTGACCTTCGAAGGCAAGCCGATCGATGCGCTCTACACCGCCACATGCGGCGGCGAGACGAGCGACGTCGGCACGATGTTCCCGGGACGGAACGAGCCCTACCTCCGTCGCTCACGCTGCATCGAACTGGAACTCGTGTCGGTGCAGGGACGCGAAGATAGTCCGTTGCTGAGCGAGGTGCAGATGCAGGCGCGCGTCTTCGCCGCCATTGCGGGACTCGAGAACGGGAGTGCGTGGACGGCTCGCGAGGCCGGCGCCGCAGTCGATGCCGTGCTCCGGCTGACCGGTGCGCCACCAGCGACGACGCGTCCGCGTTCGAGCCGGCGCCGCGATGTCCTCGAATTTCTTTCCGCAGCACTTCGGCTGGACCAGAAGGCCAGAGCTCTGATGCTGCCCGAAGACCGCGGATATTTCTTTCCGGCGCGCAGCGATCGCGAGGCCACCGCTTCTGCGGCGGCGGGACTGCTGATCAAGTACGGCCTCGTTCCGGCGCAGGCGATCGACCGTGTCGACCTCGACGCCGCGATGCCGCGGGAAGAACTGCACGCGCTGCTTCTTTCGTGGTTGCGGGAGCATGCGTCGCTTTCCGAAGCCACTGGCAAGATCGTCTCGGTCACCGGCCGCCGCCTGATGCTCAAGGCAGAGGGAAAGAGCACCACCTATCAGTTGCCAGCCGGCATTCCCGTATTTCGACGCGTGGCGGATCGCTACCAGGAGATGACGAGCGTGCCAGTCATGATCGGCGATCGCGCCTCACTCCTGCAGGCGCGCGGCGCGTCGGCTGCACTGATCGTTCAGGCAAACGTGGATGGAGCTTCGTTCGACCGTACGTCGAGTTTTGCCAACTGGACGCGCAGCTACCGCGCTGATGATCTGGTGACGTCGATCAACCGGCGCAATCCGATCCAGCAGCTGGTCGATCTCCGGCCCATCACCATCGACGCCTCGCAACGGGTCGCCGAGATGGAGGTCACCGCAGAAGGAGGACGGAAGTTCATCCTTCGCGGCCTGCCCGTGCGCTGGTCCCTGAATGTGCCAGACAATCTTTTCGTATTCGACAAGACGCGGGATGCCGATGGAGTCGACCGCTACACGTTCTTCGGAAAGGGCTGGGGACATGGAACCGGCTTCTGTCAGGTAGGAGCGTACGGAATGGCCTTCCGCGGATGGAACGCTGAGCGAATCCTGAAGAACTTTTACGCAGGAGTGGAACTGGTGCAGGCGTCCACGGTGAAGTGACGCGGTACGTCAAAGGCAGAAGGCAGAAGGCAGAAGGCAGAAAGGGGTCAGACGATTCGACGTGATCTCTGATCGCTTCTCCTCGGCCCTCGTCTCTTCGTCCTCGTCAGACGTCGCCGGTGAGGATCAGAATCGCGGCTGCGAGGGTCAGGCGGGAGTCGATTCGGTGACGGGCCACTTCGAGCCGGTGCGGCGAGCCGGAGGATGCGCGAACAATCCGGCCCTGTGTTTCACGTCCCACGATGAAAATCAGGTCGCCGGATCGCCCCGGGGCGAGGTCGAGCGTCAATTTGCGCAGGAGCGCCCGGCCGGCTGAGACGGGTCGAAAGCGAGCGACTTCCCGTTCCTGCGCGCTCGAGATCGTCCACCGCTCCGGGACGAAGCGACGAAGTATCGACCTTCGAACGAAACCGAGCGGCTCGCCGGCGGGAGACATCACTACCCAGAGACCTGGAATCTTCGAGCGCTGGCGCAGGCTGAATGCCACGGCGGCGCTGGTGTCGTGAATGTTCACCGTAATGCGAGGCGCGATGAACACGACCAGTCCGAGAAACGCGAGCGTGAGGATGACGGCCGCGATGGCGCCGCCCCAGAGACTCTGACCGACGAGCAGCATCGTTACGGCCACTCCCGTAACGATGATCAGCATCGAAGCCAGCGACGCAACGAGGTCAGCGAACCCGGCAAAGTTCTTCCACGTGAACAGAACCTGCCCGTCGACTCCGCTGATGCTGCAACTCCGGCCGGCGGCCCTGCCGGTTTCTACTAGATATTCGGTTCGCGTCAGCGGCTCGGGAGGAGGCTGAGCAGGGGAGGCGTGATCAATGCGATCCGTGGGTGGCTCAGCCGATTGTGTTTCGCGCGTCAGTCCGCTTTTTTTTTAACGTCGTCGACGGAGATTTTCTGGTGGGGCAGCGTCGAGAGGGGAGGATGCTCGTGATAGGCGGTCGCCATGACCCCGAAGCCGCTGTCGGCGTTCATCGGCGATGCGTTTTCGCGGGCCGGAAACGGATCGTCGCTCTCCGTGGGAAGTTCCTCGGAAAAGCGGCCGTAGGAGTTCCCGATCCGCAATTGGGCGCCATGAGTCAGCGGCGCCACCCGAACCTTCTTGCCGTTCACGAACGTGCCGTTGGCGCTGGCGAGATCGTGCAGCACGAAAAAGCCGCGCTCGAAGACGATCTCGGCATGATGCCGGGATGCTTTCGGATCGCGGAGAATGATGTCGTTTCCCGGGTCTCGGCCGACAGTGAACGGGCGATGCGTTTGAAGGCGGTAAGCCTTCTCCGTCCCATCGAGTCCGACGAAGTAAATCTTCGCCATTGCGCTGATTGTACAGCAGTTCTCAGCCGAGGCCGGCAAGGCCGGGATGTTCGATCTGGTGGACGACCTCGTCGAGTGAGACAGGTTTCGTCAGCCAGACCTTGATCCGGTCGTCCAGAACCTCGTCTTCGGGCCGGGTCTGGCCGCTGATCACGATCACATGCACTGGAGTTGAAGAGTCGACGTGTTCGAGGACCTCTCCTCCGCTCATGAGCGGCATCATCCAGTCGAGAAGGACCACGTCGGGACGCTCGCAGCGGATGCGCTCGATTGCTTCCGCCCCGTTCGCTGCAAGCTTCACCTCGAATCCACGCTGGTTGAGGCCGATGGCGTAGAGCCGCCGGATTTCCGGATCATCTTCCACAACCAGTATCTTTGCCTTCGGCATCCAGGTCCGACTGGCTGCAGTTTTCGTGCAAGTGCGGGGAGCACGGCCGCGTGGGCGCAGAGAGCTGAGCATGCTATCCTCCCGCAGCCGCACCGACCGGGCGGCCAGATTCCAGTGAATGAGAGAGTCCATGAACGTCAAAAAACGTCTGCTTGATGCTGCCCGGATGAATCGTGCAATCCGTCGTATGGCGATCGAAATCGTCGAACGCAATCGCGGGATCGACGACCTGATGATCGTCGGGATCCGCAGCCGGGGAGTTCCGATCGGGGAGCGTCTGGTGAAAGAGATCGAGGAACTGGAAGGGAAGGCCGTTCCGTTCGGCATCCTGGACATCACACTCTATCGCGATGACCTCACCACGATTGCACCGCAGCCGGTCGTGAAACCGACTAAGCTGCCCGAGCCGATCGACGACAAGATCGTCGTGCTGGTAGACGACGTGCTCTACACGGGACGGACCGTCCGCGCGGCGCTCGACGCGCTCATCGACTTCGGTCGTCCAAAGGCGGTGCAACTGGCCGTTCTCATCGACCGGGGACATCGCGAACTGCCGATTCACGCCGATGTGGTGGGCAAGACCGTGCCGACGGATGCGGATGAAGTCATCAAGGTCAAACTGGCCGAGACCGATGGAGAAGATGAAGTTCTCATCATGGAGCGCTGACCCGGGCAGTTGCCCACAAACGCCACGAGCGAAGGACCACCCCCAGGAAGCATGCGAACTCAGAACTCCGCGCTCCGTTCAAAAGACCTGCTCGGCATCGAGCAACTGAGCCCCGAAGAAATCTCGCTGATCCTCGATACCGCGGAAGGCTTCAAGGAAGTGAGCGAGCGCCCGGTAAAGAAAGTCCCGGCGCTGCGCGGCCAGCTGGTCATCAATCTTTTCATGGAGGCCTCGACCCGGACCCGCGTCTCCTTCGAGATCGCTGAAAAGCGCCTGTCGGCAGACACGCTCAGCTTCTCCGCCTCCGGATCGTCGGTCGAAAAGGGCGAGACTCTCATCGACACTGCCGAGAATCTGATGGCGATGCAGCCGAACATGATAGTGATCCGCCACAAGCATCCAGGCTCGGCCAAGATGCTTGCTGAGCGCCTCCCCGCATCGATCATCAACGCCGGCGACGGCCCGCATGAACATCCCACCCAGGCACTCCTCGATGCCTTCACGATCCGGGAGCGTCTCGGCCGACTGCAGGGGGTCAACGTCTCGATCATCGGAGACATCGCTCACTCGCGCGTGGTGCGGTCGAATATCCACCTGCTGACGAAGATGAAGGCCAATGTCACGATCGCGGCGCCGCCGACACTCATGCCCGCCGAGGTCGAAAAGATGGGCGTGCGCGTGGTGCATTCTCTCGACCAGGCGCTCGAGGGCGCCGACGTCGTGATGATGCTGCGCATCCAGCTCGAGAGGCAGGGAAAGCTGAGCTTCCCGTCGCTGCGCGAGTACTACAACACGTTCGGCCTGACCCCGGAGCGGCTGAAGCGCGCGAAGGAAGGGGCGATCGTGATGCATCCCGGGCCGATGAATCGCGGCGTCGAGATCGCTTCCGATGTAGCCGATGGACCTGACTCAGTGATCCTGGACCAGGTGACGAATGGCGTAGCCGTGCGGATGGCAGTCCTGTATCTGCTCGGCGGCGCGCATCTCGCGGAGTAACGGAACTCTACGGATATGAACCTGCTCATCACGAACGGACGGGTCATCGACCCGGGCCAGAAACTGGATGCGAAACTCGATGTCCTGATCGAGAACGGTATCGTCACGAGGGTCGACAGGAAGATCCGCGCTGATGTCGCGACGATCGATGCGTCCGGCCTCGTCGTCTCACCAGGGTTCATCGACCTGCACACGCACCTTCGCGAGCCGGGCCAGGAACACAAGGAAACCATTGCCTCCGGAACCAGGGCCGCTGTAGCGGGTGGTTATACCGCGGTATGTGCCATGGCCAACACCGTCCCGCCGAACGACGAGCGCGCCGTCACGGAAATGATGGTCGCCGAGGCCGCCCGCAACGGATCGTGCAGGGTCTATCCGGTCGGTGCGGTGAGCAAGGGGCTGAAGGGCGAGGCGCTCGCCGAGCTGGCCGACCTGCGCGCAGGGGGCTGTGTCGCGGTCAGTGATGACGGTCACCCCATCGCCAATGCCCAGCTCATGCGGCGAGCTCTCGAGTACTGCTCCATGCTCGGGATTCCGGTCATCGCCCATGAGGAGAATTCCGACCTGAACGAAGGCGGAGTGATGCACGAGGGACTCGTCTCCACGATCCTCGGCATGAGCGGCATTCCTGCCGCGTCGGAAGAGACGCTGGTCGCACGCGACGTCATTCTGGCGCGGATGACCGGCGGCCACGTTCACATCGCTCATCTGTCGACGGCCGGTGCGGTCGACCTGGTTCGTTCGGCGCGGGCCGCAGGCACACGGGTGACGTGCGAGGTCACGCCGCATCACATCGCGCTCACGGACGAAGCGGTGAGGTCATTCTCGACGAACCTCAAGATGAATCCGCCGCTGCGATCCTCGATGCACCGCGATGCCGTGATCGAAGGCATTGCCGACGGCACGATCGACGCCATTGCCACGGACCACGCTCCGCATCATTTCGATGAGAAGAATGTCGAATTCGACCTCGCGCCTTTCGGCGTGATCGGCCTCGAGACGGCATTCGCGATCTGTTACGACCGCCTGGTTCGCACGGGCGTGATCGGGTTATCGCGATTGATCGAGCTCCTTTCCACCGGTCCGGCGCGCGTCTTCAACCTTCCCGGTGGCTCGCTGGCCCCGGGAAGTCTCGGCGACGTGACCATCCTCGACCTCGAGGCCAGCCTGAAGGTGACGAAGACGTTTGTTTCGAAAGCCTCCAACTCACCCTTTCTCGGTGAAGAACTTCGGGGCCGGGTCGTGAAGACGATCGTCGGCGGGGTGCTGCGTTTCGAACTTCCGGAACCCGGCGGGAAGGCGAAGAAGCAGACTCCCGTGACCGCAACCGGGTCGAAAAAGCGCGGACGCCGATGAACGAAGCTCCAGCCAGAAAAACCAAGCGGGTCGTGATCGTCGATGACTCTCCGGCGTTCTGCGACCTCTGGTCGAACTTCATGGCCGAACGCTACTCGGAGGTCGCCCGCGTGGAGACCTACAGCCATCCTTACGATGCGCTGCCCAAAATCGATGAATCGATCGACCTGCTGATCGTCGACCTGGAGATGCCGGGCATGGATGGCAAGAAGTTCGTCGATTACGCCCGTCAGAAGGGCCTCTCGCCGCGCCGGATCATCGTGACCTCTTCGCATTCGGCCGACGAACTCCATCAGCGGTTTCGCATCGGTGAAACGATCGCGGTCATCAACAAGACCGAGGCCCGGCAGCAGGAAGCCTTTCTCATGATTCTCGACTCCGTGATGCGGCGATGAGCAGGTGGCGGCTGCAGGAAGATATCCCCGGCCCGTTCGCCGTTCACCAACAACGGGATCCGAATCTCTATAATCGATTCTGAAATGACAGTTCCGAACCAGGCCGCCCCACCCACGACGCCCTCCTCCAGCGTCGCATTGAACGACCTGCTCGTGTACATGGCGAAGCAGCAGGCGTCCGACCTGCATCTCAAACCGATGCGGCCGCCACTGATCCGGGTCTCGGGAAGGTTGATCCCCATTCCTGGACTCGAGCCACTCAAGCCTGCCGATCTCGAGCGGATGCTCATGCCGCTGCTGAACAAGGTGCAGCGCGAGCGATTCGACGCCATCCAGTCGGTCGACTTCGGGTACGGCGTGCCTGGTGTGGCTCGCTTCCGCGGAAACATGTACCTGCAGCGAGGGACGGTCGGAGGAGTCTTCCGGCGTATCCCGATTCAGATTCTCGGTGTCGATGCGCTCGAATTGCCAGTGGCAATTCGCGAACTGACTCAACTCCCGGATGGTCTCGTGCTCGTTACCGGTCCCACAGGATCGGGCAAGTCGACGACATTGGCGGCGATGATCTCTGAGATCTCCGATAAGGAGCCGCTTCACGTCGTCACCATCGAGGACCCGATCGAATTTCTTTTCCAGGACCGGACGGCCGCAATCTCCCAGCGCGAAGTCGGTACCGACACCCCCTCCTTCAAGGAAGCGCTCCGCAATTCGCTCCGGCAGGATCCTGACGTAATCATGGTCGGCGAAATGCGTGATAGCGAGACGATCGAGACGGTTCTGACGGCGGCGGAGACGGGTCACCTCGTCTACTCCACGCTGCACACGAACAGTGCTGCCCAGACCATCGACCGGATCATTGACTCCTTCCCTCCCGAACAGCACAAGCAGGTGCGTTCCCAGCTGGCGCTCGTGCTTCGCGGAATCATCTCGCTCAAGCTCGTGAAGACGGTGGAAGGAAAGATGACGGCGGCCGTGGAGATCCTGAAGAATTCTCCCCGGATTGCCAAGCTGATCGAGGAAGGCCAGACCAAGGACATTCACGAAGAGATGGAGGGCTCGGTCGGCCTCTATCGCATGCAGACCATGAATCAGTCGCTGGTCGCCCTGCTGGTCCACCAGAAGATTACCTACCAGGACGCGATGGGACTGGCGAGCGATCCCGACGATCTCTCGCTGAAACTGCGCAAGCTGTTCCCGCAGATCGAAGAACGCGTTCGCACCGGAGGAGAGATGGCCCCGAGTCACTCTGATTTTTCGCAGATCACGGAACTGATGGACATCAAGCGGCTGTACGAAGAGCAGGACGTGCAGTGGCACCAGCGGTTCGCCGAGAAGGAAGAAGAAGTCGAGAATCTTCGCCACGACATGGATTTCCTCCGCCAGCAGATGAATAACCAGCAGACTTCCAGGTCTCAGTTTGACGAGGAGTCGAGCCGGCTGCGCGGCGAGAACGAACGACTGCGGGCCGATGCCCAGGCGAAAATTACGCAGCTGCAGGAACGGATCAAGGAACTCAACCAGAAGTTGATGGTCACGGCTCCGGCCAAGAAATGATGGCGGTCTGGAGTTTTCGGCGGCGGTTTTTCCTTCATCGATGAACCGCTGGGGCACTGCCATCAGCAGCGCGCGCACACGACTGACTTCAGGCGAACCCGAGACCCCTCATGCCCACCCAGCCATCCAGAGAACTGCAGACGTTTCCGAACTCGAATCCCGAGCGGGATTACGAGATCACCTTCGAAGCTCCTGAATTTACCTGTCTCTGCCCGATGACCGGCCAGCCGGACTTTGCCACCATCCGCATCCGGTACATTCCCGCGGCGAAGTGTGTCGAGCTCAAGTCGCTCAAGCTCTACCTCTGGTCTTTTCGCGACGAAGGCGCCTTCCATGAAGCGGTCACCAACAAGATCGCCAACGACCTCATCGCCGCAACCGATCCGCGATTCCTCGAAGTGGAAGGCGACTTCTACGTCCGCGGCGGCATCCGCACGAAGGTCAAGGTAACCCACCGGGCCGAGAGATGAGTTCTGAGGACTGAGGGTCGAGAACTGCGTCGAGACGATCCCGCTTCAGACCTGGAACTGATTCACACGATGTAGTCGCGCCGGACCCGCCAGCGGTCGTTGAGCCGCTCGACGAAACTGGAGTTTCCGCTGGCCAGCCACTCAGTGAGGATGCCGGCGCTCACCTCATCCAGCGCATCGATGATGGTGAGGCTCGCGGCCTCTGCGATGCGTGAGACCGGCTTGTCGAGCGTAGCCACGAGGCGCGCCGATCGCGCGAGGGTCCCGGCCAGTTCGACTTCGTGGTCCATCGCCAGCATCCGGGTCGCAGTGATCGTGAGCAGGATGGCGGCATTCCAGTTCGTCTTCATCTCCCAGCCGGGAGGGAGGATGAAGTCGTCCATTCCGGCCTGATGCGTCAATGCAGCGAGGTGACGCTCGGATGCGACGTGAACGGCATCGAGGTCAGAGTGGAACAACGTCTCATACTGCTCGTCGTCCTCGTCGTCGCTCAGGCGCGAGCGTGCGATGGCTGCCTTCGCGTTCGGCTCGACCTCGAGAATTAGCGAGCCGACGAACGCGGCGCCGTGGCGGACCGCAAGGCTGACGAGTTCACGCAACGCGGCGAGTTCAGTCGTGATCGGGTAGAGCAGTGGTACCGCCAGCCCCCACACGCCGCCGCGTCCGGCCGCTTCCGCGCAGATCGCCTCGAGTCGCGGAGGATCGAGCGGCCACGCGACGATGGCGACCACACTGTCTGCAGGCAGTCGTGCCGGGATGGCGCCGCGCGTCGACGTGAGCAGGAGAGACGGAAGTTCATGCTCCCCCGCGTAGGCGAGCGTGTCGGCTCCCCGTCGAAAGACGAGTTCTGCCGACTCTGCGGCGTCAATCAGGAGCGGCGGCTGGAGCGGTTGCCTGAGTTCGAGGCGCTCCAGTTCCGCTGCGGGCGCGTCGGCAATGGAGGTCTCGACACGCTCCGCATGGGTGACACGAAGGTCGAGCAGGTCGATTGCGATCGGGGTGGCGCGTTTCGCGCCGTAGGGGGCAATCGAGGTGGCGCACCAGTACGGCGGAATCGGGACCGCGCTGCGGCGCACTCGGACAGATGAGCCTTTGCGATAGAGGATCAACGGAAGTTTTTCGACAGATACGGAGCCACGAGATTGCGGACGTACTTGGCCATCATGTCGAACTCGAGGTTCACCGCGTCGCCGATCCTGGCGGTGCCGAGGTTGGTGCGTAGCAGCGTTTCCGGGATCAGGGCGGCGCCGAAGCTTTCGACGTCGGGATCGACGACGGTCAGAGACACGCCATCCACAGCGATCGAGCCTTTGCTGAGGATCAGGTCGGATGCATCACGAGGGCAGCTCCATCGATACACCGCGAACTCCCCTTCAGTCTGGATGGAAAGCAGACGACCTGTCGTATCGACGTGTCCCTGCACCATGTGGCCGCCGAGCCGGTCGCCGACTGCAAGCGCGCGTTCGATGTTGACGCGGGTTCCTGTACCGAGTGACCCGAGAGTGGTAACGCTGAGCGTCTCGTTCGACACGTCGGCGGCCAGCGATCCATCTTCCTGCGGCAGCACGGTAAGGCACACGCCATTCACGGCGACGCTCTCCCCTCGCTGATATCCTGCATCGATCGATGTTCGCAGCCGCAGGCGGGCGCCAGCGCTGAGCCGTTCGAACACCTCGATCGTGCCGTTGTCTAGAATGATTCCGGTAAACATGAATGGGCCTCGGCGCTGAAGATCAGAGAGGATATGCCGTAAGCATCAGATCATCGCCGGCAAACTCGACGCGATCAAAACGGAAGCGGTGCGCGTCTGTCAACCGTTCTACAGCCGATCCCGCGTAGAGAGACGGTGCTTCTCCGCCGCCTACGATCATCGGCGCGATGAAGAGCGTGAGTTTCTGCCAGAGGGAAAGCAGCAGGAACTGTCCGATGACCTGCGACCCTCCTTCGACGAGGATCGACTGGATGCCGCGCTCGAATGCGGTGGCGAGAATGGTCTCGAGATCGGCGCGACCGCTCGTCTCGATGATCTCGAGTCCGGAGGACGTGGCGTAGCGATCGGGGTGGCGCGTGTAGAGCAGTGTCCTCCCACCATCGCAAAGCAACTGCGAATGCGGCGGGATGTCGCCGTCGCCATCGAGCACGATGCGTGTCCAGGGCGTGATGCTCGAGGCCAGTCCGAGGCGGCGGTTGAGCCTCGGGTTATCGGCGCGCACAGTTCCGCTTCCAATGAGGATGGCGTCGTACTCCTCTCGCAGCCGAAGGCTCTTCTCCCTGGCATCCTCCGACGTGATCCACTGGCTCTCGCGCGTGACCGTGGCCAGTTTCGCATCGAGGGTCATTCCCGCCTTGACGAGCACGAAAGGCCGGCGATGCGTGACCGCCCAGATGAACTTCTCGTTGAGTTGCCGGGCCTCGCCGTCGCAGAGCCCGACCTCCACGACGATGCCTGCGGCACGAAGCTGATCGATTCCACGTCCGTCGACCAGATCGTGGGGGTCGCGAACCGAAACCACGACCCGTGACAGTCCGGCCGCGATGAGAGCTTCCGAGCAGGGGGGAGTGCGGCCCCGGTGAGCGCACGGCTCGAGCGTGACGTACATCGTTGCGCCCCGGGCGTCGCACTGCGCGAGAGCGGCGACTTCCGCGTGCGCCTGGCCCGCCCGTTCATGCCACCCTTCAGCGAGGATTGCGCCGTCGCGCACGATGACGCATCCGACCATCGGGTTCGGGCTCACCGAGTAACGGCCGCGCCCCGCAAGTTCCAGCGCCTGGCGCATGTATAGCTCGTCGGTCACGACGACATTCTATTCAAATGAACCTTCAGGGGTTTCAGTGGGTGAAGCGAGGCTGGAAACTCGACTTGCATCCGGCGCGCGCGAAGGGTGCGTCGTACCGATGAAGCGAGGACGACCACGCCGAACCGGTGGCTCGCGGGCGTCCCCGCCCGTACTGGACGGCGCCCGGGCCGGCCAGTGCCCTGTTGCAAATCGCGGCGACGTTGGATTGTGTCGCGTGAGATGCACGAGAGCAGTGCGCTGCGGCGCACGACGGGCGAGGACGCCCGCCAGCCTCTCAAACCCGCCTAAACACTGGGAGTTTCTTAGAAGTCGGCGGAGGGCGCTCCAGCAGCTTCGTCGCGAGGAGCATGAGCAAAGAAAACGGGCCGAGGTTTTCCTCGGCCCGTTCGCTGCGATTCGTCGATTCTGCTTATGGAATCTGGATGACCCGATAGCCGGAGACCGAATTGCCGCCGTGTGCCGATGTCGTGACGTACACGCGGATGCGTTGACCGCTCTTGGCTCGTTCGAGGAACGCGCGCAGGTTGTCGGCCGTCTCGATCCGCTGGCCCTGGACCTCGCTGATGACGTCGCCAGTGGCCAGGCCTGCTTCCGCTGCCGGCGAGACCCGCTTCACGTCCGTGACGACGACGCCCTGGGCGTCGTCGCGAAGGCTGTACATGCGCCGCACCTGGGGCGATAGATCCTGCACCGAGATGCCGAGCTTGTTCATCGCCGGCGCGGCGGCCTCGCTGCTGGCCTTCGCTGCTTCCTCGCCACCGTTCGGACGCTCGGCCGTCTTCGCGGTCAGCGTCTGGCGCTTGCCGTCACGGATGATGACCACTTTCACGTTCGTGCCGACCGGGAGGTAGGAGATGTAGTCGATGAGGTCGCGGTTGGTGTTCACCTTGCGGCCATCAATCTCGACGATGACGTCGCCGTGGCGGATGCCCGCCTTGTCGGCCGGTTTGCCACCCTCGACGTTCTGGACCAGCGCGCCACGCGCTTCGGACAGTCCGAAGGCATCACGAAGGTCCTCGGTCACTTCCTGAATGGCCATGCCGAGGTAACTGCGTGTGACCTTGCCGCCCTTGAGCTGTGGGATCAGGAGTTTGGCGGTATTGATCGGAATGGCGAAACCGAGGTTCTGCGCTCCGCCGCGGATGGCCGTGTTGATGCCGACCACCTCACCGCGGATATTCACGAGAGGGCCGCCCGAGTTGCCGAGATTAATCGCCGCGTCGGTCTGGATGAAATTGTCGAACGAACGGCTTTCGCCGTCCACATTGATCGAGCGTCCCTTCGCGGAGATGACGCCAACCGTGAGTGTGTTCTCGAGGTTGAACGGGTTGCCCATGGCGATCGCCCAGTCGCCGCGACGGATGCGGTCGGAGTCGCCGAGCGACAGCACCGGAAGCGGCCCGTCGACATCAATCTTGAGAAGGGCGAGGTCGGTGGCCGCGTCGTGGCCGATGATTTTCGCTGCAACCGTGCGCCCGCCCGAGCCGTTTTCGTCCGCCCCGAAATGAACCTCGACTTTCGAGGCGCCCTCGATGACGTGATTGTTGGTGAGGATGTAGCCGTCCTGGGAAACGATGAACCCGGAACCTCCGCCTCGCTGCGGTATGCCGTCGTCATCGTCGTTGCGGCGAGGGGCACTGTTGGGATCGGGGATGAGGTCGAACGGATCGAAGCCGAATCGCCGCCGCATGTCGCTGCCTTTGACGATTTCGGTCGTGCTGACCGACACGACGGCCGGCATGGCTCGCGCGGCGAGATCGGCGAACGAGGGAATCGTGACCGCGGTGATCGCTCCTTGCGGGGTCTGGATCATCGGGCTGGAGGTCTGGGCGTGAGAGCTGCGGAGCAGGCCGAGGTCGGCGCTGACGAGCACTCCGAACGCCACTGAAGCGATGACGATCGCAATCGTCGAAAGAATGCGTTTAGTGAACTGACTCATACCGTGGAAGCTCCTCATGTTCGTTGGGTGCGGATAACGGGGCGACGCCTTCATGCTGGCCCATTCTCGTCGGCGTGCGTGGAAAGCGCCAGCGGAGCAGGGCCGCCTGCTATTTCTGACGGGGCGACAGTTCCGAGGGTTCCATCACGAATCTGTTACGGCGTGAGGGGTGAGGTACGAGGGGAGTCCAGCGACTTCGCAGGAGGCCGCGGGTTTCTGCAGCCGCGAACAGCGGGGCCATCGCAAAAAACCCCGCTTGCGCGGGGTTTTGGTGACAGTGGAAAACTCAGACGAAGCGTCAGACAGCTCGTCTGCCGACGATGAGGCGGTAAACGAAAAGCAGTAGGATCGCGCCGATGATCGAGCCGATCCAGCCAGCAGCCTGTCCTGACCCGCCCATCAGGGTCTTGGCGAGGAATCCGCCGATGAAAGAGCCGGCAATGCCGAGGAGAATCGTGACGATCCAACCACCTGGGTCACGTCCCGGCATCAGGAACTTGGCGATCGCACCGACGATCAGACCGAACAGAAGCCATCCGATGAATTCCATGTAATTCCTCCAAATTGAGCAGCTTTGAAGCTGACGGACACGTATAGAGCAACGGCGGTGCCAGAGTCGTGACAGTTCGGGAGGAGAGGGCCAGGGATGGATACGAATCCGTTGAAGGCAGAAGGCAGAAGGCAGAAGGCAGAAACTAGAAACTGGAAACTAGAAACCAGAAGGAGGGCAGGGAGAGGGTCATGATCGGACCAAACCCGGAAAGGTCCTCACTTCTGCCTGACAGCCGTTGGTGGGTCAGAAACCCGCACTCTGGTTTTCTGCCTTCTGCCTTCTGCCTTCTGGTTTCCGGTTTGCCGTCAATGCAGTAACCTCCCCCCATGAGTGTGAGACGGATTGGAATCCTGACCGGCGGGGGTGATTGTCCCGGCCTGAACGCCGTGATTCGTGCGGTGGTGAAGACGGCCACGCACGATTACGGGATGGAAGTGTTGGGGATCCAGCTCGGATTCGAAGGACTGATGACGCAGGCGGTTCTGCCGCTCACCCCGGAATCGATCCGCGGGATTCTCCCCAAGGGCGGAACGCTCCTTCGAACCACGAACAAAGGAAATCCCTTCGAATATCTGCTCGACGGCACCATCACCGATTGCTCCGATCAGGTGCTCGCCAATGTCCACAAGCTCGGGATCGACGGCATCGTCGCCATCGGCGGCGACGGCACGCTGAAAATTGCGCAGCGCCTGTACGAAAAGGGAGTGCCGATGGTGGCGGTCCCGAAGACGATCGACAACGATCTCGCGGCCACCGATTACACCTTCGGATTCATGACGTCCGTCGCCATTGCCACTGACGCGGTCGATCGCCTCCACACGACTGCGGAGAGTCATGACCGGGTCATGATCCTCGAGGTCATGGGTCGCAATGCCGGTTGGATCGCCCTCTACTCGGGCATCGCTGGTGGCGCCGACATCATCCTGCTTCCCGAGATCCCGTATCGTCCCGAAGCGATCATCCAATCCATCGGCGAGCGCCAGAGCGAAGGGTCGAAGTTCGACATCATCGTGGTCGCCGAAGGGGCCAAGCGCGAAGGGGGCGAGGAGAGTTACCTCGACACCGCGAAGCGGCGGCTGGGCGGAATCGCTTACCAGGTTGCGGCTGACATTGCCGAGAAGATTGATTTCGAGATCCGCGTCACCGTCCTCGGCCACGTGCAGAGAGGAGGTTCGCCGATCTCGTTCGATCGCGTGCTCGCCACACGCTACGGCAAGGCAGCGGCCGATCTCGTCGGGCGCGGCGAGTGGGGACAGATGGTCGCGCTCAAGGGTGACACCATCACCTCCGTCGCCATCAAGGACGCGATCTCCAAGCTCAAGAACGTCGACCCCGATGGAGAACTGGTGCAGATGGCCCGGAGCGTCGGGATCTCGTTTGGAGACGGCAGGTGACGTAAGTCAGAAGTCAGAAGGCAGAAGGCAGAAGGCAGAAGGCAGAAGGCAGAAGGCAGAAGGCAGAAGGCAGAAAATAGAAAATAGAAAATAGAAAATAGAAAATAGAACCAGAAAGCAGAAGGCAGAAACCAGAAGCTAGACCAGAAGGCAGGGTTGATCACTAAAGAGAAAAGAGAGTTGTTTCTTTAGGAACGAGGGAATGGAGCGAAAGGGTGATGTCATTCCCTTCTGCCTTCTGCCTTCTGCCTTCTGCCTTCTGCCTTCTGCCTTCTGCCTTCAGATCTTTGACGCGAGCATTTCATTCACGGGGGAGTCATGACCGACTGTCTGGTCGATTATCGAGTTGAGAAAGGCGTGGCGATCTTGGAGTTGAATGATCCGCCGGCCAACGCCTACACCTACGAAATGAACCGTCAGCTCGACGAGCTGATTCTCAGGGCGCGCATGGATGAGGAAGTCCATGTCATCGTTCTCCGGGGTGCAGGCGAGAAGTTTTTTTCCGCGGGAGCGAACCTTCAGATGCTCGCGGAGGTCACGCCTCAGTTCAAGTACTACTTCTGCCTGCACGCCAACGAGATGCTGCTGCGCTTCGAGCAGACTCCCAAGCTCGTGATTGCGGCCCTGAACGGCCACACGGTTGGCGGAGGGCTGGAGATCGCCATGGCCGCCGACATCCGGATCGCGCTCGAAGGGGGCGGGAAGATCGGGCTTCCTGAAGTGAAACTGGGCGTACTCCCGGGCACCGGTGGAACGCAGCGGCTGGCTCGCCTCATCGGAAAGGCGAAGGCCATCGAATTGATGGTCGAAGGAGGCCTCTTCACGTTCGAACGCGCCCAGGAGCTCGGGATCGTGAATTACGTCTGGCCAGCGGAAGAGAACGGCCGGACCTGGTGGGATCGCGTGATGGAGTACGCGGCCGGTTTCTGTCCTCCCCATCGCGCCTCACGCGCGGTCGGTTTCATCAAACGCTCGGTGCAGAGTGGCTGGGAAGTGCCGCTTGAGTCGGCGCTCGCGCTCGAGCGTGAATTGCAGCAGCAGCTTTTCCAGAGTGAGGACGCGAAGGAAGGGGTGGCGGCGTCCAATGAGAAACGAGCTCCCGCGTTCTCCGGCAAGTGAGCCGCATCTACAACCCCGAGGGAATCCATGCGCTATCGCAAACTGCACGACACTAAGATCGAAATTTCTGAACTGGGAATGGGCACCTGGACGCTGACCACAGGATGGTGGGGCGAGTACACGGATGACGAAGCCCGGCGCATCATGGCGGCGGCGCTCGATCGCGGGATCAACTACATCGACACGGCAGATGCCTACGGCAACGGCAGGGGTGAGACGGTCCTGCAGCCGCTGCTGGCCGGCCGCAACGACATTCATGTCGGCACCAAGTTCGGCTACGACTTCTACAACAATCCGGTCCGGCCGCGAGGCCAGCGGGAGCTGCCGCAGGACATGACGCCGAAGTTCATTCGCTTCGCGTGCGAACAGTCACTGCAGCGCCTCGGCACCGAGACGATCGCCATCTATCAGCCGCACAATCCCCGCATCGACACCCTGATGACCGACGAACACTGGGAAACGCTGGAACGACTCAGGTCGGAAGGAAAGATCCTGACGTACGGCCCTTCCTACGGCCCGGCCATCGGCTGGCGCGACGAAGGCATCTATTCGTCATCGGTGCGCAAGGCGCCGGTCTCGCAGATGATTTACAACATGCTCGAGCAGGATCCGGGACGTGAGTTCATTCTCGCGGCCGACCTCGCGATGCGCGGCGAGTCGTACCCCGCGGCGGATGACGCGATGCGGGCAGAGACGGGCAAGAAAGTCTGCGAGCCTACGTCTCACTTCGACTCCTCGTTTCGCGCCTGGCAGACTCCCTCACTCGAACAGGAAGGTCCGCAGTTCCTGATCCGGGTGACCCATTCCTCAGGCATGCTCGAGGGGCAGTACACGATCGACACGAAGTTTGACGCGAGCGATCATCGCTCGCACCGTTCGCGGGCCTGGCTCGTGGAAGGCATCCAGAAGATCGAGCGCCTCGAGGCCTTGCGAGCAAAACGCGGCGTGACCATGGGGCAACTGGCGCTGCTGTGGCTCTACGCGCATCCGTCGATGCTCTCAGCGTTGCCGAACATCTACAACGAGCAGCAACTCGAAGAGTTCGTCGCGGCCTCCGAGCATGAGCCGCTGACCGGCGAGGAAATGGAAACGGTCCACGATCTGTACGTTCGCAACTTCGATGTCGTTCCCTACGTGGAAAGCGAAGCAGTCGCGGCGGAGTGACCTCTGTCGCTGCTCCTGATCTTCATCGCCGGGATCGCCGCCGGCATGATCAACTCCATCGCGGGGGGCGGGACGCTGTTGTCGTTTCCTGCGCTGATCGCGATCGGCCGGGACCCGATCATCGCCAATGCCACGAACACGGTGGCGCTGCTTCCCGGCTCCCTGGCCGGAATGCTCGGCTTCCGGCGCGAGCTGCTCGCCTCGAGACGATGGCTGTTCCTGCTGATCGTCCCGTCGATCGCAGGCGGGATCGTCGGCGCGTGGCTCCTGCTCAACACCCCATCCTCGACGTTCGAACGCCTGGTGCCCTGGCTCATTCTCGGCGCCACACTCCTCTTCGCGGTGCAGGAGACGGTCTCGAAACGGTTAGGCCGCGTCGGGCAGGCTCACCACTCTCCCACGCCGGCCGCGATCGTCATGGCGCTCCTGTTTCAGAGTGCCGTTGCGATCTACGGCGGCTACTTCGGGGCCGGAATCGGCATCCTGATGCTGGCGGCACTGGGGCTGATCGGCATGTCCGACCTGCACCAGATGAACGCCCTCAAGAACCTCTTCGCCATCTGCATCAATGGCGTTGCGGCACTCATCTTCGCCTTCTCGGGAATGGTGAACTGGGTCGATGCCGGTCTGATGGCAGGAGGTTCGATCATCGGCGGATTCATCGGCGCCCGCGCCGCCCGCCGTCTGGGCCGTCGCTTCGTTCGTGGAACCGTGATCGCGATCGGTCTGCTGATGACCGCGGTCATGCTCGCGCGAACATGGTGGGCCTGAACGTCCGCTACTTCAGCCCCTGCGCGACGTAAAGGTCGGAGGTCGTGCGGAGCGCGTTGTAGGCCCACGCCGTGGCGTCCGCGGTGGCCACGACCGGCGTGATCTTGTAGACGCCCGCTGGATCGGCCGGCACGAACTCTTTCCATAGTTCTCGCGTTCCGTTGGCGAGATTGATTTTGAAAACCCGTGCAGGCATCGCGGTCGGGCGGTAGACGAACAGCGACAGGCCGTCGGCGGACCATTGCACCGGGACCTCGCCTTTCTCCACACCCGCGACGGGCATCGGAGCAAGGCTCCCATCCGTGGGATAGCGGGCGATGAGTTCGTCCATCGTCGGACCAGCCACGAACCGCCCGTCGGGGGATGCGGCGAACGCGCGCGTGGTTCCACCCCAGACCGTCTCGGGCGAGATGGTGGTGATCTTCTCTTCCAGCGTGTCGATCACGTGGATCTGATAGTTTTTCCCCGGCAGCGCACCTCCGACCACGACCCGTCGCGAGTCGGGGAGCCAGATTCCTCCGAGATCAAACGAACCTTTGATGGCGAGTTCGCGCGTCTCACCCGAACCGGTCGGGACGATGATGAGCCGGTTCCCGCTGTGAGTGAGCACGAGCCGACCGTCCGGCGAAAGAGCATCGCCGAATCCGTCCGCGATCTTCATCGCCGCAGGCGTGTCGAGGCGGCGCAGGTAGACGCCGCTCTTCTCGCCGCCACCCTCGCGTGTCTCATTGAACAGAATCGTTCTTCCATCGCCGGAGAGATCGGCCAGGACCGACCAGTCGAGCCACGCGTAGTCGCGCTCGGCGGGAGTGGTCGCGCTGCCGTAGAGCAGCGCGGCGCGCCAGTTTCCGTTCGACAGCAGCACCCTTCCCGCCGTCGAGATGTCGAAGAGCTTCATCGACCCGGTCAGGCGATCCACAAGCCGGGTATCGCCATTGAGCTTCACGGCATAAAGCGAAGGGGGAGCGGAGGTGCTGGTGCCGGTGATCCAGAGTTCGCTGCCGTCCGGTGTCCACGCGAGTCCGTTGGCGCCGTGCGACCATCCGCGGGCGATCGACTCGGGAGCGGCATCGGAGACGACCACGACATCCGTCTCGCCGCCGTGGGGTTCCAGGAATGCAACCCGCGTCCCATCGGGAGAGACGCGGACTTCCCGGAGCTGGTGCGGAGTTTCGTAGCGCACTTTGCCGAGCGGATACTCGACGCGATACTTTCCGTTGTTCACGCGGATCAGTGCGAGTTGTGCTCCGTCGGGCGACCAGTCGGCCTGGGCAACCTGATCCGAGAGTTCGCGCGGGACGCCACCAGCCATCGCCACGCGCGCCAGCGTTCCAAGTCCGCTGATCCGGTCGCGGCGGAGCAGGATCGCCACCTCCGCATTCTTCGAGACGGCCAGCACCTCGGCATCCGGAATTCCCAGCGGCCGCGCCTCGGGGTTCTGCCTCGTGGCGACGAAGATCTCGGCCGGGCTGCCGTCCCAGGCAGCGCTGTAGACGACCGTGTCTCCGTCGCTCGCGAAACGGGCGCCGCGAATCTCGCCGCGACGGAACGTCAGTCGTGAAAACGTCAGCTCGCCCGTGGAGGACGACTGATGGGTCGCGAGGTACCAGCCACCGAGCGCGGCCCCAGCGATCGCGACGACGACCAGGGCCGTCAGGAGCATTGGCGACACCGAGCGTTTCTTTGCCTGCGCAACGGTGCGGGGGCGCTGAGGGGCAATCGCAGGCGGAATCGCTGCGGAGGCTGTGCGGACGGTCGGCGCACCGGGTGAAGAAAAGGGCTGCTGTGCGGTAAGGCGTGCAGCGGTCGGGACGGCCGGCGTGCGCGCGGTCATCGTTCCTGGCCCGGCCGGGTTGCTGACATTCGACAGCGTCCCGGCGGATGAAAACGTCGAGAGCGTTTCGAGGTTGAAGGCGAGATCCTTCGCCGACTGGAAGCGCTGTGAGCGATCCTTCTCGAGGCAGCGGCGGACCAGGCGATCGAGCGCCGGCGGAATGTTCGGATGCGACTCGAGCAGGTCGATCGGCTCTTCCTTGAGGATTGCGCTCAGCGTCTCGATCGACGAGCCGCGCTTGAAGGCGCGCAGCCCGGAAAGAATCTCGTAAAGAATGGCGCCGAACGCGAAGATGTCGGAACGGGCATCGACGACCTCGCCGCGCACCTGCTCGGGCGACATGTAACCCACCGTGCCGAGAACCATGCCCGGCTCGGTGGCGGCAACCTGAAAGGTCGGTCCTTCCGCATCCGCGCCTGGGCTGAGTTTCGCGATTCCGAAGTCGAGAATCTTCAGACGCCCATCGCGTGTGAGGAAAATGTTTTCCGGCTTGAGGTCGCGATGCACGACCCCTTTTTCATGCGCAGCGGCCAGGCCGCTGGCCATCTGCAACGCGGCTTCTACCGCGCGCCGCGGAGGCAGCGCACCCCGCGAGAGCCGGTCCCGGAGCGTCTCACCCTCGAGCAACTCGCTGACCAGGTACGGGGTGCCCTCTGCGCTTCCAATGTCGAAGATCGT
This sequence comes from Thermoanaerobaculia bacterium, assembly GCA_046590585.1. GTDB lineage: Bacteria > Acidobacteriota > Thermoanaerobaculia > Gp7-AA8 > Gp7-AA8 > JBKJVD01. The sequence continues at coordinate 31,147 of JBKJVD010000043.1, forward strand.
CAGCAGGTTTGGATGGTTGAGCATCCCGGTGGCGCGCGCTTCCTGCTCGAATCGCGACAGCCGCTCCTGATCGCTGAGCGTGACGGCGGTGAGCACCTTGATCGCCACATCACGTCCGAGCCGCGTATCGCGCGCCCGGAACACCACGCCCATTCCACCCTCACCAAGAGTCCCGGTCACCTTGTAAGGCCCGAGCATCGAACCAATCTGAAGCGGCATGGGGGGATTGTATCGTCGTGCCCGGTATGGGGTACGACGGATGAGGGTGGGGAGGGGCAGAAGGCAGAAGGCAGAAGGCAGAAGGCAGAAACCAGAAATTAGAAACCAGAAACCTGAAACCTGGAGGCGGAAAACAGAAGGCGGAAAACAGAAGGCGAGGCGGACGTCACAGTTGAGAATAGCCGCGGAAGGGTCTGACTCTTTTCTGGTTTCTGGTTTCTGGTTTCTAGTTTCTGGTTTCTGGTCTTTTCTGCCTTCTGCCTTCTGCCTTCTGCCTTCTGCCTTTCTGATTTCCGCCCCCCGGCCTCACCCCACGTAGATGGTGTTAATCTCCGGGCGTGCCGGAGTTGTTGCGTCGTTTCCTTCCGATCCTTCTCGCAATCGTTGCTGCAGCGCTCTTTCTTCACCTCGGTTCGTACCCCTTGATGGATGCGGATGAGGGACGGAACGCGGCGGTGGGACGGGAGATGGCGGAGACGAATGACTACTCGGTTCCGCACCTGAACCGCCTCCCGTATCTCGACAAGCCGATCGTCTACTTTGCGGCCGAAGCGGCGGTGATGGAGGTCGTCGGTCCGACCGAATTCGCGGCCCGGCTTCCGGCCTATCTGTTCACTTTGGCCACGGCACTGATCGTCTTCCTGTTCGGTCGCAGGTTATGGGATGTAGACCGCGGGCTGGTTGCTGCCATCGCGTTTCTGGCGATGCCGCTCACTCTGGCGTTTGCGCGCATCGTGATCTTCGACAGCGCTCTGGCGTTCTGCGTGACGCTTGCGACGGTGGCGTTCTATCTCGCAATCGAAAGTGGGGCGGTCGCAGGAAAACGATCGCCGTCTTTCTGGCGGCTCGTGGCGTGGGGTGGAATCGGCCTCGGCATTCTCACAAAGGGTCCAGTCGCGCTTCTCCTCCCGTTGCTGGTGGCGATTCCTTACGCGATCTGGCGGCGGCGTTTCCGCGCGCTCTGGTCGTGGGCCGGACTCGGCGTCTTCCTCCTCGTGATTGCGCCGTGGCTTTATGCGATGCAGCAGGCACTGGGCGATTTTCTCCAGTACGCCTTGATCACCGAGACGATGGAACGCGTCGCGACGAAGAAACTTCAACGCACCGGCCCACCCTGGTACTTTCTGCCGTACATCCTGGGGGGCGCTCTTCCCTGGTCGCTGCTGCTTCCGTTTGCCTGGACCCGCGAGAGCCGGCCGGAACGCGATCAGCCCGCGCCGCGCCTGTTCCTCATCCTCTGGTTGTTCCTGCCGCTCATTTTCTTCTCGATCTCCCAGTCGAAGCGGCCCCAGTACATCGTTCCCCTCATGATTCCGCTGGCTCTGCTGGTGGCTTCGCAATGGACCTCCGAGCGGTGGGTGCGCGGCGTGCGGGTCGCGGCCGGCGCCATGCTGCTGCTGGGGACGATCCTTCTGCTCGGGCCTCATCTTCCCCAGTGGCAGAAGATGAAACCTGGGATTGCGCCGGCGGCGCGTACCACTGCATTTCTGCTGGGCGGTTCGCTCGCCGCAGGAGGACTGCTCGCGTGGCTCACGCGGAACCGCAACTTACAACTTGCTCTCCTCGCGCTGCCGATCGCACTCATTCCAGCAACCTCGTATCCGGTGGTGAGCGCGATCGCGAAGCAACGCTCGGCGAAGGAACTGATCGTCGAGATGGCCCCGTATGCCTCCCTCGACACCGATGTGATTGGCGTCGAGGCGTTCACGGGATCGATGGCGTTCTATCTCGGCCGGCCCATCACCGTGATCAGCAGCGATGGCGGCGAATACACCAGTAACTACGTGCTCCGGCGCTACGCACGGTTCGCCAATGCGAAGGGGTCGACGCTGCGGACCATCGACGCACTCGGGACGAGCCTGATGAGTTGCTGCCGGGCCCGGATCTACATCATCCGCGACGACGATCCTCATCATCAGCGCACGCTCGAAAATCTCGGGATGCGGCGGATTGCCGAGAGCGAGCACTTCTACGCGTACGGTCCCTGGACCGGCCCGCATACAATGCGCTGATTTTTCTCTCCTATGTGTGGCATTTACGGAATGGTCGCAATGGAGCCTCAGCCGCTCCACTTTCCCGACGTCCTCGACCGGATGGGGGCGAAATTGCGTCATCGCGGGCCCGACGGCCACGCCACCCTCGTCGATCTTCATGCCGGCCTCGGCACCGAGCGGCTGAGGATCATCGACCTCCATCAGCGTGGCGATCAGCCGTTCTCTTCGCCTAACGGTGAAGCGTGGCTCGCTTGCAACGGCGAGATCTACAACTGGCGGCAGATTCGAGCCCCGTTTGGCGACTATCCGTTCCGCTCGGAGAGTGATGTCGAAAGCATCCTGCCGCTGTTTCTCGCGCACGACACGGCCGCGATCGCGCAGCTGGACGGCATGTTCGGACTGGCGATCCGCGATCATCGCGATGGAAGGCTGATCCTCGCCCGCGATCGTGCGGGAGAGAAGCCGCTGTTCTACGCGAGAGTCAGCGACGAGATCGTCTTCGCGTCCGAACTGCAATGCCTGCTGCAATATCCCGATCTCGACCGGACACTCGATGATGTGTCGGTGGCCGAGTATCTCCGCCTGGGATACGTCCCGGAGCCGCGCACGATGTTTCGCGCCGTCCGGCGTGTGCCCGCCGGTGCCTTCATGGTGTTTGACGGAGCGAAGGAGACGACGACTCGTTACTGGGATCCAGACTCGTTCGAGATCGTCCCGCGTCGTCCGGAGGAGGCAGTTCGCGAAACCCGCCGGCTGTTCGAGCGCGCCATCGAGAAGCAGGTGATGTCCGATGTCCCCATCGGTGTCTTCGTCAGCGGCGGACTCGACTCGTCGATCCTGGCGACCGAGGCAGCGCGTGTGATTGGACCCGATCGGGTGCACACGTTTTCGGCACGGTTCGCGGAGGAATCCTTCGACGAGTCGGGCGACGCGGAGGTGCTCGCAAAGCATCTCGGAACGCGCCACGTCCCGGTTCCGATCGATGACATCACCCTGGCGGAAGCACTGGCCAGGGTGGTGAAGGACGTCGCCGAACCGGTGGCTGATCCGGCAATCCTGCCGACGTATCTGCTTGCCAGGACCGCTCGCAATCACGTGAGCGTCGTCCTCAGCGGAGAAGGAGCGGATGAATTGTTCGGGGGATATCCGACCTATCTCGGACACAAGGTCGCGCCGGTCTATGACGCGCTCCCTGGATTCGCGCGTGCGGCGATTCGAGGCGGAATCCGCAGGCTCCCGTCGTCATCGAAAAAGATGACGATCGAGTTCCTGCTCAAGCGATTCGTGACGGATGCGGAGCGCCCGTGGCTGGAGAGGCATCTCTCCTGGTTCGGGACCGGTCTGCCGGACACGATCTTCGCAGGCGGGGCACCTCCCATGCCGGACCTGCCAACCGGCAATTCCCACCTCGATCCGCTCGCGGCGGCGATGCTGCTCGATTACCGGAGTTACCTGCGCGACAACCTGCTCGTGAAAGTCGATCGCGCCACCATGCTGTCGTCGGTCGAAGCACGTGCACCTTTTCTCGATCGCGACCTGACGCAGTTTGCGCTTTCGCTCCCTTCCGACATCCGCGTGCGCGGCATGACGACGAAGTGGGTGCTGAAGAAAGCGGCGGAGAAGTGGGTCTCGAAGGACGTGATCTATCGCCGTAAGCGCGGCCTGAGCGTGCCGGTCGCTTCGTGGATCAACCGGGGTCTGCGAACCGAAGTGGATCGTTTGCTGGACCCTCGATCCCTGGCAGTGTTTCCTGCGATCGACCCCACTACGGCGCGCCGGCTGCTCGACGAACATCGTTCAGGTGCCGCGAACCATGCGAAGTCTCTCTGGGCCCTGGTGATGCTGATGTACTGGGCCGAGAATCAGACTCGCCCGTAACACGACCCCTGCTCAGCGCCGACTTCCGATGAACTGAGGCTGGCGGGCATCTCGCCCGTCGTGCGCCGCAGCGCACTGCTCTCATGCATGCCACGCGTGAGCGCGGTTCAGAGCTCGCGTACCCGATGCAGGTGAAGTCACATCTTGTACGAGACGACTGAGGGATTTCGCTGTGAGTTCTCTGAGGCCAGCTCGTGGAGTGCCTTTTCACGGGAGTAGAACAACCGTGCGGGAACCTGATCCGAACCCTGGAGGCAGAACCGAACCACGTTGCTGAGTTCGGAAACGTCGAAGGGCTTGCGAAAGACGCCGGCCACGACGTCCGGGTCGACTTCGCGGAACCTCTGGTCCGAGTATGCACTCATCACGATGACGATCGGCTTGATCTCGGGAGGATGCGCCGCCAGGTGAGCGATCACGCCGAATCCATCGAGGCGCGGCATCATCAGGTCGAGCAGGATGATGGAGTACGCATGCTGTTCGAGGTGTTCGATCGCCGCGATCCCATCCTCGACACCGTCAACGGCAACCTGCTCCCGCCGCACGATCGTGCAGATCAGCTGCCGGATCGCATGGTCGTCGTCGGCTACCAGGATTCGTGGAGTCGCTTCAGGCTGGTCGTTCATCTGTCGGTCTTTCCGGAACTTAATCAATGGAATCCTTGTGCCATCGGCAGCGATCCCATCCTTGCTACCGCGTCGGGCCTAACACCCTGATGCTTCGTAAGCTCAACTGTCTCGCTGGATGTTTCCGATGATGATCCCGGTTCCGGCCGACGATTGACGGCGGTTCAGATCACGCGCGGCTGATGCAACATTGTGATGCAAGGACTTACGATGTGGTCCATGGCCGACTTTCGATCCGACAACACTCTTGGCTGCTCCCCGGAAATCGCCGAGGCGCTTGCCCGCACGGGCAGCGGCGCGCTCTCGCCGTACGGCAACGACGAGATCACCGCCCGTCTCAGGGAACGCTGCCGCGAACATTTCGAAACCGATCTCGAAATTCTTCCGGTGCTTACAGGGACGGGCGGCAACTCGCTCGCCATTGCCACGATGACACCGCCCTGGGGCGCGGTGTTCTGTCATGAAGACGCGCACATCCATCGAGACGAGCTTGGCGCTCCGGAATTCTTCACCGAGGGGGCGAAACTGGTCCCCATCCCCGGCGAGCATGGAAAGATCCGGCCGGAGGAACTGGAGCGGATGATTCATGAGATCGGTGACACGAGGCGCATGGCCATCCCGTCCTGCCTGAGCCTGACGAATGCAACAGAAGCGGGAACGGTGTACAGCGCCGATGAGACTCGCGCGCTGTGTGAAGTGGCGCACCGGTTCGACCTGGGAGTCCACGTGGATGGAGCCCGTTTCGCCAATGCGGTTGTCTCCACCGGATCGACGCTGGCGGAGATGAGCTGGAAAGCCGGTGTCGACATGCTCATTTTCGGCGGCACTAAAAACGGGGCGATGGCTGCGGAACTGATCGTCCTGTTCAAGCCGGAGATGATCGAGCAGTTGCGATTTCGCTGGCATCGCAGCGGGCACAGACTCTCCAAGATGCGATTCCTCTCCGCGCAACTCGATGCCTACCTGACCGACGACCTCTGGCTTCGCAACGCCCGGAACGCAAACGGAATGGCCGCTCGCATTCGTCAGGGGATCGAAGGCGTCACCGGCGTCGAGATCCTTCGTCCCGTCGACGCAAATATTCTGTTACTTCGTTTCTCGCCGGCGCTGCTCACCGCTCTGAGAAGTGCCGGGTTTCTCTTTTACGACTGGGAGATCTTCGGCCCCGGTGCCGTGCGTCTGGTGACCGGGTTCAGCACGACGCCGGCGGATGCCGACGCACTCGTGGCGGCAATTCGCGCCGTGAAGGCCTGAGTAGGACAAGCGAATATTGGAAGAAACGCTGATTCTAGCGAGCCGTGCATCTGCGGCAGCGTACGTGCATTGATCGCCGCGTAGTGAGTGCCGATGCAGCTGATCCGTGTTCTGATCGTTGAAGATGATCGCAGCCAGCGAGCGCTGCTGGTCAGGCTGCTGACTCGTGCGATGGCACCGCGCGAAGTCGCGATCGATGAAGCCGATTCGATCGCCTCAGCCATCTCACGCTGCCGCGTCGGTGGTGAATGTTACGACGTCGTCCTGCTCGATCTCCAGCTGCCAGACAGCGAGGGGGCGAGGACATTCCGGACATTGCGCAACCTCGGGCTCGGCGCTGCTTTCCTCGTCGTCACGGCTTCGAGCGACGAGGATCTCGAACGCGAGCTGATCCGCGAGGGGGTGCAGGAGTATCTGGTGAAGGGAAGCTTCGATGAGCCCCTGCTGCGCCGCGCCGTCGACCACGCCATGGATCGTGAAACGTTACGTCGCGACCTGGAACGGAGCAGGGAGGAAGTGAAGGCTGGCGAACTGGCGTTCGAAGCTCAGTATCGCGGCGCCCCGATTCCGATTTACACCTTCGCGCATGAGCAGGGGCAATTCACACTGGTCGACTGTAACGACGAAGCGCTCGCAGCGACGGGTGGCGGAGCGCTCAACCTGTTGCGCCAGAATCTGGACGAACTCCATCCGCCAGACAGCCTGATGGCGCGATCGATTCGCCAGGCGTTCTCGAGCAAAGAAGTCGTTCATGCGGAGATCGACTACCAGTTCCTCGCCATAGAGAAGAGGACGATCCTCGACGCCACATTTGCGTTTGTGCCGCCCCAGTTCGTCATGGTGTACGCCAAGGACATCGGCGTAGAGCGCGGGGCCATCGAAAAGCTCAAGACGAGCGAAGCCCGGTTTCGCTCGCAGTTCGAACAGAGTCTCATCCCGATGTTCGTCTGGTGCGCGATTGATGATGACTTCGAATTCGTCGATTACAACGCAGCGGCGATTCCGCTGACGGGCAAGGATCCGAGATCGCTCCTGGGCGTGCGGGCCTCAGTGGCCCTGCGCGAAAGCCCCGAGCTGCTCGAGGCGATGGCGAAATGTTACAGAGTTGGGCGCCCGATTTCGCTCTCGGTCGAAGCGGTCATCGGTTCGCGTGGGCGGCGCATCGTCGACATCTCGGTCGGTGCGTTTGACGTGGACGGTCTGATTCTGCATGTGCAGGACATCACGGAAGTGGTCGAGGCCCAGCAGAAAATCGCCACGAGTGAACGCGACTATCGCGTCTTCTTCGAGGAGTCGCCGGCAGGGAAGCTGATCGTCTCCTCCGGAGGGCTCATCGTCGAGGCGAACGCTCAGATCACCCGGATTCTCGGATACGCGGCCGCGGAGCTCAAAGCAATGCCCTTTGCCGACCTGATGGCGAGAGGTCGAGCAACGGAGATGGGAGAGGACGCGCTGGCACGCCACGATGGCGAACTCCTCAGAAAGAACGGCACGTTCGCATCCGTCGAACTGTCGTCGAGTCGTCTGGACGACGGACGGCGTCTGATTGACGTACGCGATCTCAGTGACATTCGCGCCGCTAAGGCGCGCGAGACGTTCCAGGCGAATCTCCTGGCGAATGTCATCAACTCCATCGTGGCCACGGACACGCATGGGATCATCACCTACTGGAACCGGAGTGCCGAACGGCTCTTTGGCTGGACGGCGAATGAGGCCATTGGAAGGCAGATCACAGAGCTCCTGGTTCCTGACGATGCGCAGGAGATGACTCGGGAGCTGTTCGCGCGCTTGCCGCAACTGCGCAGGTTCGATGGCGAGATGCATGCGCTCCGTCGCGACGGCACGGACGTGCCGGTCTACGTCACGATCTCTACGGTCGCAGACGCCGAGGGCAACCCGAGCGGTTACGTGGCCGTCTACTTCGATCTCTCCGATCTTCGCGCTGAGCAGGAGGCGCGTCGCAAGAACGAAACGCTGCTGTCGGCAGTGCTCGACGCCTTGCCGGTTGGCGTCTTCATCTTCGATCCGGACGGCGCGATCGTTCGATCGAACCCGGCCGCACGAGCGATCTGGGGAATCGAGGAGGCGGCCTGGCAGGGCAGCTATGGGGAGTTTCGCGCCTGGTGGCCACTCACGGGACGCGAACTCGGCGCCGACGAATGGCCGATGGTCCACACCCGGCGCGACGGGATTCCAATCCTCGACGTGGAACTGGAGATCGAGAGATTCGATCATCACCGGCGCGCCATCCTGAGCTCCACCTTCCCGATCCTGGGCGACGAAGGGAGGGTGGTGGCCGGCGTCGCAGTCAACCAGGACATCACCGATCAGCGGCTCACCGAAGAGAGCCTCCGCCGGAGTGAAGAGCTATTCCGTTCGCTGGTCGAGAATCTTTCGGAAGTGATCACGATCCTGGATGCCGAAGGAACGATTCTCTACGAGAGTTCATCCGTCACGACGGCCCTCGGCTACGACTCGTCGGAGTTGGTGGGGATCAACGTCACGGAACTGCTCCATCCAGGCGACGTAGAACGGATGCATGGACATCTTCGTGAGCAGATGAATTTTCGCAGCGAGGTCCACTCGCTGACCATGGACCTGCGACACAAGGACGGCTCCTGGCGCACATTCGACATCAACACCCGGGGAGTGCGCGGCGATCAGTGGAACATCATCGCCACATCGCGGGACGTCACGGAACGCAACGCGCTGGAGGAGCGGCTCCAGCAGATGGACCGGGTGAGCAGTCTCGGGCGCGTCGCCGCGAACGTGGCCCACGAAATCAACAACGTCCTCATGGGCATCCAGCCGTTCGCGCAGCTGATCCAGCGGCGCGCCGCGGGCGACGCGGACCTGGAGCGAGCCTCCATTCAGATTGGCCGGGCATTGCAGCGAGGCAAGCGAGTGACCCAGGAAATCCTCAGGTTCACGCAGCCTGCCGAGCCGGAACTCGCAACCATTGACGTCCCGTCGCTTGTGGAGTCCTTTCGCGCGGAGGCACAGCATCTACTGGGAACGGCGATCGACTTCGTCGTGATCGTCGAAGGGGGTCCGCTCACGGTGGAAGCGGACGCAGACCAGCTGACCCAGGTGCTGACCAACCTGCTGCTCAACGCCCGGGACGCCATCGACGGAGCGGGCCATGTGACGGTGCTCTGCCGTCGCGATCGCGAGGTGATCGATCCGCGTTCCCCCGATGGCAGTCGCGACATGGTGCACATCGAGGTCCGCGACAGCGGTCGAGGAATCCCGCAGGAGGTGACGGACAAGATTTTCGAGCCGCTCTTTACGACCAAGCCGCGGGGGACGGGTCTGGGACTTTCCGTCGTCCACCAGATTATCAAGACTCATGGAGGCGAGATTCACCTCGAGAGCCGGGAGAAGGTCGGAACGTCGTTCCACATCATGCTGCCGTCGGCCGCAGACGGGATAGTGGAAGAAGCGCCCACTCCGCGAGCTGCGGAACCCGAGTCAGAAGTCAGGCGTGTCCTGCTCGTCGAGGATGACCCGGTGGTGACCCTCGGGCTGAGCATGCTGCTCGAATCGGAAGGATTTTCGGTACAGACCGTCCTCACCGGCGGAGAAGCAGCACCGGAGATCGAACGCTTCCGTCCCGACATCGTCCTGCTCGACTACGGCCTGCCCGATATGACCGGAGTCGACGTCTTCAAGATCATCCGCGCACGCTGGCCCGACCTGCCGGTGATTTTCTCGACCGGCCAGGGAGACCGCAACGCCCTGCGTGAGTCGATCGAGAGTGGTGGCGTGGGTTACCTGCTCAAGCCGTATGAGCTGAATCAGCTCCTCGACGAGATGCGACGCATCACCGAGTAGGTGGAACCCGCCACGCGAGTACGGCCATAATCACGGCTTGCATCCGCTCGATCTCACCATCATCGCCGGTTATCTCGCGGCGGTAGTCGGAGCCGGCTTCTGGTTCGGGCGCCGGCAGAAGACGACGACTCAGTACTTCACGGCCGGGCACGCGGTGCCGTGGTGGGCGATCGCGGCATCGATCGTGGCGACGGAGACGTCGACCATCACGTTCATTTCGGTGCCTGGCATCGCATGGGCCGCGGGCGGCGACTTCCGCTTCCTTCAACTGGTGGCGGGTTACATGGTGGCGCGGGTGATCATTGCCGCGTTCTTCATGCGCTGGTACTTCCGCGGCGACCTGGTCACGGTCTACGAACTGCTGCGAACCCGCTTCGGGAACGGAGTGAAGGCGCTCGCTGCGTCGCTGTTCGTCGTGATGCGGACCATTGCCGACGGCGTTCGCCTCCTGCTGACGGCGTACGTCCTGGCGGCTGTGTTCCGGAGCATCGGCCTGCCGGGAGTGGGAGTACCGGAAGCGATCATCGGACTCGGGCTGGTGATGATCGTCTTCACGCTGGTCGGTGGAATCGAGGCGATCGTCTGGATCGAAGTCGCGCAACTCGTGATCTACGTGGGAGGCGCGCTCGCCGCTGCCGCGGTGCTGATCGGGAACGTGGGATTCGCGCACGCAATCGCGGTGGGGTCGGCAGCGCACAAGTTCCGCCTCTTCGATTTCTCGTTCGACGTCACGCGCAATTTCACCTTCTGGTCCGGCTTGATCGGCGGCACGTTCCTCACACTCTCGACGCACGGAACCGATCAGTACCTCGTGCAGCGGTATCTCTGCACCGACCGCCCCGGCAGTGCGTCGAAGGCCCTACTCGCCTCAGGAGTCGCAGTGCTGCTCCAGTTCACCGGGTTTCTGTTCATCGGCGTGCTGCTGTTCGCGTTCTACGGCAATGCCGCTCCCGTCACGGCTTCGGATCAGGTCTTTCCACACTTCATCGCCAATCATTTGCCCACGGGATTGTCAGGGCTGGTCGTGGCGGCCATCCTGGCCGCCGCACTCTCATCGTCGCTCAATTCGATCGCGGCGACCGTGATCGCGGATCTTTACCGGCCATTCACGAGGCGTCATAGCGATCGACGCGACCTCGTGCTCTCACGGGTCATTACCGTGATCGCTGGGGTGGCGCAGATCGTGGTCGGTCTTCTGCTGCAGTCCCAGCAGCGCTCAGCGCTGAGCACAGCGCTCTCCGTCGCCGCGCTGATCAACGGTCCCATTCTCGGCGTGTTCTTCCTCGCATTTCTGAAACGGGCCGGCTCGCACGCCGCACTCGCCGGGATGAGTGCGGGCATGGCGGTCGTCGCGTGGGTCGCCTTCGCAACTCCCGTGGCCTGGCCGTGGTACACGATGATCGGTTCGCTGACGACCCTGGCCGCCGGGTCAACGGTGGCGGCGATGAAGAGGCAGGCGGCGTGAGGTCCGACCGGAGATTTCCCGGATCGTGCCGCCCGGAGGGCCGGGCCATGGAGCGGCGACAGCGTTGGGTGAGCCTGAATGTTGTTTTGATTTTCGTCGCCCTCGTTTCGACTTCCTGTGCGAGTTCGTTCCATTCGAATCGTCTTCGTGAGATCGACGCAGCGGTCACCAGCGCCATCGCTCACAGGAAGCTGCCCGGCGGGGTGATCTGGATCGAGCGGCGCGGTTCGGTTTACGCACGGGCCTATGGCAACCGGGCGGAGGTGCCCGCGGTGGAGCGCATGACCGTGGATACGGTCTTTGACGCCGCTTCGATCACGAAAGTGGTCGCCACCGCTCCTTCGATCTGGCTGCTGATTCAGGACGGGCGGATCGGACTCGACGTTCCGGCGCGCAGCTATCTTCCCGAGATGGCGGATGATCGAATCACGATCCGTCACCTGCTGACTCACACCTCTGGTCTGGCCGCGGGACTGGAACGAACTCCGGAATGGAACGGCTACAAGGGCGGGATAGCGCGCGCGGCCGCGCAACTGCCGCGCAGCGCGCCTGGCGCGGTCTTCCGCTACAGCGACATCAACTTCATCCTGCTTGGCGAGATCGTGGCCCGCGTCTCCGGTGAGTCCCTCGATCGATTTGCTTCCCGTCGCATTTTCCAGCCGCTCGGCATGCGCGACACCGGCTTTCGTCCTGTGGGACTCGAGCCCCAGGTGCCGGTTCCACCCGGGCGGATCGCGCCGACCGAGTTGACACGTGAGGGAATGCTCCGAGGAGTCGTTCACGATCCAACCGCCCGGGCCATGGGAGGGGTAGCCGGGCATGCCGGTCTCTTCACCACTGCCGCGGATCTGGCCCGATTTGCGCGAACGCTGCTGGACCAAACGATGTTTCCCCGCGAGATGACTGAGGTCGTCTCACCGCCTGGCGTGGTGAACCTGCGTGCCGGAGGATTCGACATCGACTCCGGTCACAGCCGCCCACGGGGTGACCATTTCCCGATTGGATCGTTTGGTCACACCGGCTACACCGGCGGCTTCTTCTGGATCGATCCGCAAAGCCGCAGCTTCTACATCTTCCTGTCGAACCGCGTACACCCGGACGGCCGTGGCAGCGTCCTGGCGTTGCAGCGGGAACTGGGAACGCTGGTGGCCGAATCTCTGCGTGGCGCCAGCTTCTGCGGACGGAGACTGGCAGCGACGGGCGCGGTCGAACCGGCATGCCCTCCACGCCGGGTGCGCTGGGTCACGGGCGGCGCCGATGTCGAGAACGGGATCGACGTACTGCACGCCGGCCGTTACGAAGCATTGCGCGGCATGCGTGTCGGGTTAGTCACGAACCAGAGCGCCACCGATCGCTCTGGCAATCCCACCATCGATGTTCTTCGCAGCGCGCCCGGCGTGACGCTCGTATCGCTGTTCAGTCCCGAGCATGGAATCCGCGGGATCGACGATGACAAAGTCGGCGACTCAAAGGATCTGCTGACCGGCCTTCCCATCTACAGCCTCTACGGCGAGCGCCGCCAGCCGTCACCCGGGCAACTGGCCGGGCTCGACGCCCTCGTCTTCGACATCCAGGACATCGGCACCCGCTTCTACACCTACATCTCCACGATGGGGATGGCCATGGAGGCGGCCGCCGACGCAAAAATAAGGTTCGTGGTGCTCGACCGTGTCAATCCAATCGGCGGCACAGTCGTGGAGGGACCGCTGCTGGAAGGGAAGCACGACTTCACGGGATGGCACGACCTGCCGGTCCGTCACGCCATGACGGTCGGCGAACTGGCCACGATGTTCCGCGACGAGAGAAAGATCGACGTCGACCTGACAGTCATCCCGGTTCGCGGTTGGAAGCGGGAACAGTGGCAGGATGATGCGGGGCTGCCCTGGGTCAATCCTTCGCCGAATATGCGCTCGCTCGACGCTGCCGCGCTCTACCCCGGCATCGGTCTCCTCGAGCGCGCCATCTCGGTGGGCCGCGGCACCGCCACGCCGTTCGAAGTCCTTGGCGCGCCCTACATCGATGGCCCATCGCTGGTCGAGGCGCTGCCAGCGACTCCGGGTGTGCAACTGACGCCGGTTCATTTCACCCCGACGGCAAGCATCCACAAGGGACAGATGTGCGGCGGCGTCCGGATCACGATTGTCGACCGGCATGCGCTTCGATCGGTCGATCTCGCCATCGTCATCGCGTCAGCCTTGACTCGCCTCTATCCGGCACAGTTTCCCCTCGAACAGCTGCAGCCACTGCTCAGGCACGAGGCAACCCTCGAAGCGATCCGCAAGGGGAAAGGGCTCGATGAAATCCGGAAGCTCTGGGACCTCGAGGCGTTCGAAACGCGACGGCGGCGATTTCTCCGGTACTAGCGCGCTAACACCGGCTTCCAAGAAACTCACAGTACTTATGCGGGTTGGCTGACGATAGGCTCTCTCGCTCCGAGGGCACTCCTATCTTCCTTCTCCCCGGTGGGAGAAGGGACACAGCTTGCGCGGCTCCGGCTCCAGTTTCTTACCCCAGTTGCCGCGAAGCGCGGTTCATTGGTTCAGAACGTAAAATCGTACGACAGCGTGATTGCCCTGGCAGGAAGGCGGTAGTACTGCGCGTCCCCGAGTTCGCTTTCGGCGACCGCGTCGCGGCGGCCGGTGAGATTCTCGCCATCCAGGCGAAGTTCGCCGCGGCCGACGTGCATTGCCGCGCCGGCCGACCAGGTCGTGAATGCTGCGGCGGGCGCGGTGTTGCGCTTATTCAGGTACCGCTCGCCCGTGTAGTTCAAGGCGGAGTGAACGCTCCAGCGGGAAGAAGGTGCGTAACTCGTGCCGAGGGCGAGCGAGTGAAGCGGGGACATTTCAAATCGGTGGCCGGCCAGCTGCGTCAGGATACCGCCGAACGCCTGCTCGAAATCGCGGAAGCGTGCGTCGTGGTAGGCGTAAGCGAGATTAGCGCCGAGGGCCGGGGTGATGCGTGTGCCCAACTCGAACTCGGCACCGTCGACCCGAATCGTGCCGCCGTTCACGAGTTGTGGCTGGCCGTTGACTGCGGAAGGTACGAGAAGGTTGGTGAGGTCGTTGCGAAAGACGGTCGCCTGCCAGTTCGAAGCAGTCCCGAACGATCCCTTCGCACCCGCCTCGATGCTCTTTCCGCTTTCAGGGCGAAGCAGTTCGCCATCCGACTCCGGACCAAAATCGAACGCCGCCGGCTTGAACGTGTTGCGGGCGTTCGCAAAGATTGCGAGCCGGGCCGGGATGGCCTGCCAGGTCGCGCCAAGGCTTCCCGAGCCGCGAGTCACTGTGCTTTGGTCTCGGGGTTCGTCCGAGGTCTTCGTTTCATCCGTGTGATTCAGGCGCAAGCCGGCGTCAATCCGGATCGAAGGAGCCGGTGTCCATTCTGTCTGGGCGTACAGACCGGAGAAGTTGCGCTTCTCCGTGATGTCGGAGTCGCCGGTTGGCGTCTCGGTACTGCCTCCGGCGACATAGTCGAAGCGGTCGCTCCGGGCGTGGCCGTTTCCGTAGAGGTGATCGACTCCGACGATCGTCCGGAACGTGGTGCCGGATAGAAATACGCGGTGCGCATCGAAATAGGCGTCGGTAATTGAACGGTCCTGGTTGAAGCCGGATGCGGCTCCGGAACTGATGTTGTCGAGGAATCCGCGGCGGATGTCGTACTGGCTCCGCGCGATCGAGACGGTCGTGGACCATGACGGCCTCTCGAATCCGATGACGGCCCGGAGCGTGTCCTGGTCGAGCTTTGCACCGGCCGGGTTGTGATTCGCATCGAGCGCGACGCGCGGGGAGAGGGCGCGGCCTTCTCGCGGATGGGGGCTGGATGGGGACTGCTGAAGGCGAAGGGCGTCGAAATCGAAGCGCAGCGTTCCCTGGAAGAAAGTCATTGCACCGCGGTAGAGCAGATGTGCCCGATTCAAGCCGCTCTTCTCATCTGCGAAGCCGCGTCGTGCGTAGCTGGCGGTGACGGAGTGACGCAAATCTTCCCGCTGCGCGAGCGGAAGCGAAGCCGTGATGCTGCCGCTGTTGTCAGTCCCCACCGAAACTTTCCCGCGCGCAGCGGAACCCGGCTGGCGGTGGATGACGTGAATCACCCCGGTGAACGACGTCGCGCCGTACATCACAGGCGCGGAGCCACGCACGACCTCGATACGTTCCACGTCGTCCAGATCGACGGCGGTGACATCGGGATTGAATGCGCCTCCCCAGGGCACGCCGTCGACGACGAGCAGGAACGCATCTGCTTCACGGATTCCCCACATCTCCGGCACGCTGCCAGCGGGACCGCTGTCGCCGCCCGCGATGACCGTGACACCGGCCACGAAGCGAAGCGCCGAGGCGAGGTCGTGTGCGCCGCGGGCTCGAAGTTCATCCCCTTCGATGATGGTGATCGAGGCCGGGACGGCCTGAACGTCTTCCGCAATTTTCGTCGCCGTGACTTCGATCGACACCTGTGCCGGAGGAACCGTCTGGGCGCGGGAGGAAGTGCCGGCAAGAGCCAGCACGAGTAGGAAACGCGATGAGAGGTTGGTCATGGTCACTTTCCATTCGACGCTCGGGCAGTCGATCGGAATCGGAAGATTGATGCGGCTCGTGTACGCCGCCCGGGAAGATACCTGATCAAAGCCTGCGATATTCCGCTGCGAATACGAGAGCGAAGACCAGGAGCGGGTCATCGGTGACGTGATGAGAACGCAACTTGGTGGTTCGAGGAACGAGTCGACCCCCAATTCTGAGAAACTAGAAACTAGGACCTTCCGGGAATTCAGTGGGTGAATCGAGCCAAGAAACTGGCACTGTCAGGCTGAGTCGGCGGAGTGCGCCCTCGCAGCCTCATCGCGAGGG
>JBKJVD010000172.1:0-6910 GCA_046590585.1 Thermoanaerobaculia bacterium
AAACCATGGAGAACGAATATTGAGCGAGCGCGGAGTTCCTCTTCACACGAAGATCCTGGTCGGGCTGGTGCTCGGGGCCATCGCTGGCGGGACGTTGAATGCGGTCGTCGGTGGCGACAACCTTTCGCTGAAGGCCGTGGTCGATCACGTCACGGAACCGATCGGCCAGTTGTTCCTCCGGCTCCTTCTCCTCCTGGTCGTCCCGCTCGTCTTCTCGTCGCTCACCCTCGGCGTGGCCGGCATCGGCGACATTCGCCGGCTCGGCCGCATCGGCGTGAAGTCGATGCTCTACACGCTGGTCATCAGCGCGATCTCGGTGGTGATCGGCCTGACACTGGCCAATACGATCAAGCCCGGAAAACGGATTTCGCCCGAGATCAGCCGCCAGCTTTCGGAACGCTACAGCGCCGATGCTGCGAAGAAAGTGGAGTCGGCCACCAGCGGAACCAGCTCGACCGACAAGCCGCTGATGAAGGTCGTGAAGACGCTCGTTCCGACGAACCTTTTCTACTCGATCTCCAAGGAAACACCCGACATGCTCGGGCTGATGTTCTTCACCCTCTTCTTCGGCATCTCCATGACGCTGGTGCCTCCCGAGAAGGCGGCTCCCCTGCTCGCTGCAATCGAAGGCATTTACCAGACGGTCGAGAAGGGAATTCAGATCGTGATGCGGCTCGGGCCGTACGCAGTCTTCTGCCTGCTCTTCTCGATGACGGCGCGCTTCGGCTTCCCTCTGCTCGCAAGCCTCGGCTGGTTCGTCCTCACCGTGCTCCTCGGCCTTTCGATTCACATGTTCGGCGTTTACTCGCTTTCGGTTGCGCTGCTGTCGCGCATCAATCCGATCGAATTCTTCCGCCGCATCAAGACGGTCATGCTCACCGCGTTCTCGACCTCATCCTCCAACGCGACACTGCCGACCGCGCTGCGTGTCTCCGAGGAGAACCTCGGCGTCCCGCGTGACATCAACTCATTCGTGCTGACCGTGGGCGCCACCGCAAATCAGAACGGCACCGCTCTCTATGAAGGCGTGACCGTGCTGTTCCTCGCGCAACTCGCCGGCGTCGACCTGTCGATGGGCCAGCAGTTAATGGTCGTCTACCTCGCCATCCTTGGCGGGATCGGAACTGCTGGCGTTCCTTCTGGCTCCATTCCCTTCATCATCCTCGTGCTCGCCCAGATCGGAGTTAATCCCGCGCTCATCGCCATCATCCTCGGCGTCGACCGGATCCTGGACATGTGCCGCACGGTGCTCAACGTCACGGGCGATCTCACCATCGCTACCTACGTGGCGAGGAGCGAAGGCTACGAACTCATGAAGGAGAAGCCGCAGCCGCCTGCAGTCGACCTTTGAGTAGAGGAGCTCTCGACGGGAGGACCACATGATTCTCGGTTTGCGAACGGTGATCTATCCGGCGCCGGATCTGGCGAAGGCGAAGCGATGGTACGCCGAGGTGCTCGGCGTCGAACCCTATTTCGACCAGCCGTTCTACGTCGGCTTCGAGGTCGGCGGATTCGAACTGGGGCTGCTCCCTGACGGGACGCCCGGGGTCTCAGGCTCTCAGGCGCTGTGGGGCGTGGAAAACGCCGATGCTGCCTGGGTGAGGCTGATCGCGCTCGGCGCTTCACCCCTCGAGCCGGTCAGCGAGGTGGGCGATGGGATCAAAGTCGCGGCGGTGACTGATCCGTTCGGGAACCGGCTCGGAATCATTCAGAACCCTCTGTTCAACGTCGCGAACGTACGCTGACCCGAAGGCTGGTTCGAAGTGCTGCGCCAGCGGCAACAGCACTTCGAACCCCCGCATGACAGGGCGGTCAGGCGCGTTTCGCGCCGCGAATCAACCTCAGGATGAACAGCAGCACGATCGCGCCTATGAAGGCGACGAAGATCGTGCCCGGCAGTCCACCCAGCGGCGACGAGACTCCCATCTTCGCGAAGAGCCAGCCGCCGACAAACGCACCGACGATCCCAATGATGATGTCGCCGACGATTCCGTAACCCGTGCCGCCCATGACGAGCGATGCGAGGACTCCGGCCACGAGACCTACGATGATCCAGGTAAGAAAATCCATGACACCTCCGGCAGCCTGCTGCCGGACTGATGCGGAGCAAGTTGCGTACCGGACCCTGATCCCGTCCGCCCGCCGGCGTTCCGCATCCAACTTCACCGTACAGCGGAACGATCAGCGTCGCTTCGCCGGGCCTTCACGCCGGGCTCGCGCGGCCTCGACGGCCGCTCGCGCGATCCCCCGGAGCATTCCACCAAACACGAGGTGGTGCAGCGGATAGAGCGCGAACCAGTAGACCCTGCCAAACAGCCCGACCGGGTCGAACATCGCTGTCTGCTGAATCGTGGATGAAGAGTCATCACCCGTGACCTCGAATTCCAGCCATGCGCGACCAGGCAACTTCATCTCCGCGACGAGCCGGAGCCGCTGATCGGGATCGAGTGCCTCGACGCGCCAGAAGTCGACCGCGTCACCGATCCGGAGAGTTCGCGGAGCGGACCGGCCCCGCCTCATCCCGACACCTCCCGCCAGCAGATCCAGCAGTCCGCGCAACTGCCAGAGCCAGTTCCAGGCGTACCATCCGGTGGCTCCGCCGATTTTCTGGATCGGCGCGAACGCATCCGCCGCCGGCACATCGACTCGTACGCTCCTCGAATCGATCAGGCGCGAGCCGAACGTCACTCCGTTCCAGCTCGGTGACTCGATCCCGGAGGACCGTGCATCCGACCAGCGCGTGGCGGCGAACTCGCCATCCTCGTTCGCCAGCGCTCGCCGGACCGCCTCCTCCAGCCCGATCGGGCGGATGTCAAACGTTCGGAGGGCAGCGTCATCACGAACGATCGTCGGGTGCACGATGCTCTCGATCAGCTTCCGCCCGATGCGCGCATACAGCGGCGTGACGAGACCAAGCCAGAGACTCGAAAGAAAAGGAGTCAACACGGGGATGGAAATGATGAGAGGCTGCATTCCACGAAGGCGTCCGTACGTGCGCATGATGTCGGCGTACGTCACCTGATCGGCTCCACCGATCTCATAAATACGGTAATCGGAAATCGGAAGCCGCAGGGCCGCCAGCAGATAGGCAAGCAGATCGTCGATCGCGATCGGCTGCGCAGGCACCTTCACCCACTTCGGCGTGATCATGACCGGCAGTCGTTCGACCAGCGAACGCACCATCTCGAACGAAAGGCTGCCAGATCCGATGACGACCGACGCACGGAACTCGAGGACCGGAACACCCGACTCCCGAAGAATCTGTCCCACTTCCTGGCGGCTGCGGAGATGCGGCGAGAGTGCCTCGTCGTCATTCCCAAGTCCGCCCAGGTAAATGATTCGCTCGACACCGGCAGCCTTCGCGGCCTGGCCGAAGTTCCTGGCCGCCTGCCGGTCAGCCTCCTCGAACGAGCCGGACGAACCCATCGAATGCACCAGGTAATACGCGACGCTGACTCCGCGCATTGCGTCAGCAAGGCTGCCCGGATCCAGAACATCGCCGCCGACGACCTCCGTCGTTCCGCAGACTCGTGACCTCAGGACTTCCGGCTTCCTCGCCAGGCAACGAACGCGGTGTCCCTGACCCTCCAGCGATCGCAGCAGCCGGCCTCCGACGTAACCGCTGGCACCGGTCAGCAGGATGAGAGTGGGGAGTGGGATCGACGCAGCGTCTGTCATGTGCTCGACATCGTTGCACGCACGCCGCCATCCGATGGAAATCGCGACGATACGAGGACCGGCAGCGCCTCAGCCCACTCCCCGAGGAACCGAGGAACCGCTAATCGTGCTCCAGCATCTCACCGACCGTCTGTTCGCGCTCGGCCTCACTTCCCTCTTCGATCGCCTCGTGTTTCTCGATGGTGCCGGGGGCGAGCGTTTTACGAAGCCAGATCTTTTCGATCACGGGATAGGCCGCCACGATCGGAAGGACTAACACTGCGCCGAGCGGCCCGCCGAGGGTTCCCCCGACTGCGATCGAGAGCAGCACTGCAAGGGTTGAGAGTTTCATCGCCCGACCGTAGATGCGAGGGATGAGGATCCAGCTCTCGAAAGCCTGGTAGGCGACGTAGGCGGCGAGGACGATGAGTGCTGCGGTCGGTCCTTTCAGCAAGGCGAGCAACACCGCTGGAACCGTCGAGACAAGGAAGCCGATGACCGGCACGAAGTCGCCGACGAACGCGAGGATGGCGAGCGGCAGCGCGGCTGGGACATGCAGCAGCGACAGTGTGGTGAAGGCGACCGCGAACGATGCCGTCGATGTGATGAGCTGTCCCTTCATGTAGGCGAACACCACCGGACGCACCTCTGCCGCGGTGCGGGCGAGCTTCTCCCTCTGCGGTTCAGGGGCAAAGCTGAAGATCCAGGCCAGCGCCTCGCGGCCCTCGGACGTGAAGTAGAGAGCAAGCACGAGGACGAGAAGGAGCGAGGCCAGCCCGCCCAGCAGGTATCCGCCAACCGCCAGGCCCCGCGTCAACCACTGGCGGATGCGAGCCGGATGCGCCGGGCCCCCGAGTTCGGCGGAGATCGCGTTCAGGTAGGGGGTGAGAGCTGGCGCCCTGCTCTCGACGGACTTCGAGATCCGCGGCAACTCCTTCATCAGTCCGGAAAGTTCGCTGGCGGTCTGCGGCACTACGACAGCGACGATCCCCACAACCATCACGAAAAGGAGAACGCCGAGCAGCGCCAGCGACACAGCAGGACGCAGGCGTGACGAAAGCCAGGTGTGCAACGGATGGAGGATGACCGCAATCTGCACCGCAAACGCGATTGCCACGAGAATCGAGATGAGTTGCGAGAGCATGAAGACCAGCAGCAGAAAGAGCGCGACCTTGATCATGGTCGCGAACGAGATTCGCAGGTCGACGCCCTTCAGCTCCGTCACGGGGCGGTTCATTGCACAAGGCTCGCCGACTGCTGCTGCCGGAGCGGGCTACTCGCCGTCCAGGCGGAATCCGACCTTCATCTTCACCTGAAACTGGGCGACTTTTCCGTTCTCCACGCGGCCTCGCATCTCGGTGACTTCGAACCAGTCGACGTGGCGCAGGGTCTCTGAGGCGCGCTCCACTCCGGTGGCCACGGCCTTCGCGAACGACTCGGTGGAGGTGCCGACGATTTCAACGAGCTTGTACACATTGTCTGTAGTCATAGGTAGACCCTCATGACGATTCTATGCCTCGTTTCGACCCCCATGACCAATCCGGGCTAGAATTGCAGGTTGCGGAAGCACAGAAGCGGGTGCTCGATATGAGAGCGGCGAACATCGAACGGGTGAAGCGCCGCCTGCTGAAGGGGGCGGTGGAGGAGAACCTCGAGACAATTCGAGGTCTGCCGCCGCGTGCGCTTCGTCCCGTACAACGCACGTTCCGCCTCTGGGCACGGCGCATCGCCGTGGTCGTCATTCCGATCGTGCTGGCTGGCTCGACCTTCCTGGTCGCGGTACCGACCAGCGATCGGGCCTCCGCCGCGACACGCCGCAACGACATCATCTCCTCCGCCTCGGCCGCTCCATCCATGTCTCAGGCCGCGGCCCCAGGGCAGCGCGTTGCGGCATCGGCGTTTCCACTGGGCATCCGTCGGGTGATCCTCGACGCGGGACACGGCGGTGTCGATCCCGGCGCGACCTCCCCTCTCCTCCTCGAAAAGCAGATCACGCTCGACATCGGACATCGACTGCGCACGCTTCTGGAAAATGTCGGGTACGAAGTCCTGCTGACCCGCCAGGATGACCGCACCGTTGCGCTGCGCGACCGCGCGCAGTTCGCGAACGGCGCGCGAGGGGACATCTTCATCTCGATTCACGTGAACTCGCTCGTCAAGCACACGGCCAGCCGCGGGATCGAGACCTACTATCTCGGCGCCACCGACGATCCTTCGCTCAAGCAGCTGGCTTCCGAAGAGAACCAGGTCTCTGGTTACTCGCTCGGCGACCTCCGTCGCATTCTCGACGGGGTGTATGCCGGGGTGCGGAGCGACGAGTCGTCGCGGCTGGCGCGCTCTGTCCAGGACCGGCTGTATCGAAACCTCAAGACCTCTGACGCCCAGCTCGAAAACTGGGGCGTGAAACGCGCCCCGTTCGTCGTGCTGGTCGGTACGGAAATGCCGGCCATCCTTGCGGAAGTCGGCTGTATCTCCAACGAACAGGAAGCGGCGATGCTCGCCCGCCCCGAGTACAGGCAGAAGATCGCGGAATCGCTCCGCGACGGAATCCTGGCGTACACCGGACCGGAAGACACGACGCAGAAGAAAGGAACGTAAACGGATGAGCAACGAGATCCTGCAGGTCGGAATCGACCTTGGCACTTCGCGGAGTGCGATTTCCGCATCGATTGGCGAACGCTTCGTCGTGGAGAGTTTCGTCGGGTGGCCGGTCGACATGGTCGCAAAGAAGGTCCTCAAGAGGAACGTCCTGATCGGGCACGAAGCAGTGGCGAACCGCACGATGCTCGACCTGCACCGTCCGCTCGAGCGCGGCCTGCTCAAGGAAGGCTCAGAGAAGGACGTGGAAGCCGTGCGCGAGTTGCTCCGCCATCTCCTCGGCCTCGTCGGCGTCTCCACCAACGGCAAGATCAAGCCTTCGAACGTCCGCGCCGTGGTCGGAGTTCCCGCCGCTTCCCTGCGCACGAACAAGCAGTACCTGCGCAACGCCATGAAGGGAATCGTCGACAGCCTGATGATCGTGTCGGAGCCGTTCGCCGTCGCCTACGGCCTCGATGCGTTGCTCCACACGATGATCATCGACATCGGCGCCGGCACCACCGACTTCTGCGTGATGAAGGGCCGCTACCCGACGGAAGAAGACCAGCGCACGCTCACCGTGGCCGGTGATTCGGTCGACGCGCAGCTTCTCAAGCTCCTCGAAGAGCGTTACCCCCAGGCCAACTTCACCATCTTCATGGTGCGTGAGTGGAAG
>JBKJVD010000203.1:0-10652 GCA_046590585.1 Thermoanaerobaculia bacterium
GTCGCGCCCGGAGTTCCTGGCGCTCCTGATACGCCGGTGGGTCCAATCGCTCCGGCGACGCCGGTCGGGCCGATCACGCCTTGCGCTCCTGTACTTCCGGTGACGCCCGCGATTCCCTGTGCTCCCGTTGTACCGGGTGCGCCTGTCAGGCCAGTGGGTCCAACGGCACCCGTTCCACCCGTGGGTCCGATAGCGCCCTGGGCGCCAGTCGAGCCGTTGGCACCCGACGGTCCAGTAGGTCCGATCGGTCCAGCGACGCCTGCGGTTCCTGCAGGTCCAGCCGGTCCCTGCGGGCCAGCCGGCCCGGCAGTACCGTTCGCACCGGCATCAGCATCGATGCGCAGCGAGTTTCCGCTCGGTACGATCGAGATGTTGTTTCCTGCGATGAGCGAGACGTCGCCACTCAGTCCGTTGAGGGTACGCACGACGATCGCGTTCTCGGCGAGGAGTTCGCTCCGGAAACTCATCTCGAATCCGGTCGAGTCCTGGCTGCCGTTTGCCACGAGCGATCCGGCGAAGATCACACGGCCGCGCTCACTGAGAACCGTCGCGTCGATCTGGCCGCCATCCACGGTTCTTCCGGGAGCGAGATCGTTCATGTTGACGAGCAATTGTTCGTACGGGCGCACGGTGTAGATCTTGACTGCGATCTCGCCGCCGGCGGCATCGCGCAGACGCACCCGCACGGTCGCCTCGACTCCGCTCACTTCCACGATGAAGAAGTTGTAGCGGAAATCGCCGTTCTGATTGACACCCTGCAACGATCCCTGCTGCCCCTGCCCGATGGCGAAGCTGGCCGGCACTCCGGCGAAGAAGACGCCGTTCGTGTTACTGAGCGCCGCTCCCGGAGCCTGACTGTAGATGCGGGCGGAAACGAGTACGGGTTTCGATGCCCTCACGCGTACGGCGCCGAGGACGCCGGAAAGGTGGAAGAGGGTCTCGGCAAGGTTTTCGTAGGACTTTGTCTGGCCAGCGCTCAACGTATCGGTGACCGTGATCGGAGTGAAGTTTGCCTGACCCGCCTGCAGAAATTGAAACTGCACATCGACGGCACTGTCGTTCGGATTCGTCACCCAACCCGTGGTGAGGAACTCAGTTCCTCCCGCTCCGATCACGCGGCCTGCGGCCGGGAGAATGAGGTCGGTCCCGGCAAAATTCGCCCGGGCCGGTTCAACAGACAGCACTGCCACGAGCAACAGCACGCTTACCAGCAGGGGCTTCTGAACCATCTTGATGCGGTCTCCTCGACCGTGTTTCACGAGCTTGAAAAAGGGGAATGCACGCAAAAAAGTGAAAAGGCAGGAGGGCAATGTTAACTCGGAATTGCTTCGCGCGGGACATCGTCAGATCCAGCCGATCCGGCACCATTCGCCGAAGTCTGATCCTATCTCCGCACGGCCCGTCTTCGGGTTACGGGATCAGTCAGGTGGAAGTCGACCGTCGACAGACCTCGCGTCGCGAGAGCCCACGGCCTGCCAGTGCCTCCCGAGAGTCCCGACGTATAGGGCACTTCGGTCGTGCCTTCGCCGCGCTGCACCCAGTATTCGAACATCGCCATCTCGTCATTTGTGAGCAGCCGGTCGGAGGTGATGACTACCGTGGCGAGACGGAACGCCTTCTGCGACTGTGCGGCAGTCGGAATGCGTGGTCCTTCGACATTGATCAGGTCATTGATCGTGAATCGGACGGCAGGCACGGTGCAGCCGGTACATGCAGTTCCCTGGAGCACCCACGCCGGCGTGACGCTTTCCGCGGGGAGAAGTCCCATCAGGTAAAGATCGAAGTCATCGAAGACTCCTGTGGATGTTCCCTGGTCCGTGCGCACGGATGTCGCGGAAAGTTGCGTGATCGTCCAGGGGAAAGCACCGCCGACAGATCCCGAAATCGTGACGCCCATGATCCCGCGCGCCATCGTTGAAGGAGGCCAGTGGGGCACTGCCGGCTGGAGCAGCGGGTGCTTGCTGAACATGATCCACTGGTGCGCAGTCTCGTGTGAGAACGTCGGTTCGGCGAAGTCGATGAAGGTGTCCACCGGAAACACCGTCACTCCCTGAAGCTTGCCCGCACTGCCCCACAGCGCGTTCTCATCGCGGATGGTGGACCCGTTTCCGCTGACGCTGTTCTTCGTAGAGAGATGACCTCGATTTTGAAAGTAAGTCGGCAGGGTCCACGCAACCTGCACGAAGTCGAAGCCGTCGGGAAGGTTCTTGTACGCTTCGCGAACGGCGCGCCGGATGTCCTCCAGGCGAGTCACCGGCGCAGTCTCGGGAGAGAGAGCCAGTTCGGGGCGTCGCAGGTTCAGCACGCGCGCGGTGCGGCGGCCGTCATTGGCGAGTTCCTGCACCGGTGCCGCTGGTACGTTGCTATCGAGCACGTTGATGAAGATGTTGTAGGAACTCGTCACGGCTCCACCGGCGCCCAGCACACGAAGGAAGCCGATGAAATTGTGATTGACGTCGTTCGCGTCATATCCGAACAGCGCTTGCGCCGCGGTGACCGTGCCTTCCCATCGCGCGGCACTGGTCTGGGTCAGGGTGATCGCGCCGCCAGCCTGGAGATCGAGACGGAGCCCCGTCAAGGTGCCGCTCGTCGTGACCTGCAGCGTCACCGGCTGCGTGCTCCCGGTGCGGATCGCCACCGGTGAGCGTGACATCGAGAGGACCGCCTGAGCCTGAAGGGTGGATGCCGCTCCCAGGATCACACCAACGAAAAGCAGTGCACCGCGCAGCGCGTTCGAACGCATGGTCTCTCCTCGGCTCGGTCTCGAGCGTATAGGCTCCGGAAGTGGTTGGCAAGAGTTCGCGGAGCGTGGGTTGTAACGTGGCCTGTGGTGTCGGCGCGACACCGGGTGGTGGTGGCCGGCCTCCATTTCGAAACGCACGTGGTCGCCAGAGTCCGCATCGGAAACAGCAATCCACCTGCAGCGAAACAGCGTTCTTGAGTAAGATTCGAAGGTTGAATCCCTCCGATCCCGCCGCGGTTCCGGCCTCGCTCGGCCACTACTCGATCGTCTCGCTCCTCGGCGCAGGCGGAATGGGTGAGGTCTACCTCGCCACCGACACGCGCCTGAACCGCAGCGTGGCGATCAAGGTGCTTCCATCCAGCACAACGGGTGACGAAGAGCTGCAGCGTCGCATGCTTCGTGAGGCGCGTCTCATCGCCACGATCGAGCACCCGAACGTCTGCACGATCTACGAGATTGGTGAAGACGCGGATCGCACCTACATCGTGATGCAGTATGTCCATGGCGAAACGCTCGGAGATCGGATGCGTCGCGGACGCCTCTCACTGGCCGAGGCGATCGAGTTCGCTCGCCAGATCACCTCGGCGCTGACCGAGGCACACAAGCACGGAATCGTGCATCGGGACATCAAGCCGGGGAACATCATGATCAGTTCTTCCGGCTCGGTGAAGGTTCTCGATTTCGGTCTGGCGAAGTCCTTCATGCGCAGGCCCGACGATGCGACTGAAGTTCTGATTTCGGGACCGGATGTAGTCGCAGGGACGACTCCATATATGTCGCCCGAGCAGTTGCTAGGGGAGCCGCTCGATGGGCGCAGTGATCTGTTCAGCCTGGGGGTCGTGCTCTACGAGATCGCTGCCGGGAAGCGGCCATTCGACCGCCGCACCGTAGCGGCCACCATCAACGCCATTTTGATGGCAGAGCCGGAACCGCTCGCTGACTCGGACCTCGTCGCTCTCGAGCCGATCATCCTGCGGGCGCTGGTCAAGCCGGTGGGGCGCCGGTTTTCGGACGCCTCGGCGATGCACGAAGCGTTGACTGCGCTCGGCGAAGGACGCTCACAGAGATCGAAGCGCGTCACTGCTCCCACCACCCCGCGAAAGCGAACGAAGAAAGTGGCTGCCGTCGATCCTGCAGCGCAGAAGCTGTATCTCCGAGGCAGGGCGCAATGGAGCAAGAGGCATCCTGAAGCGATCCGTCAGGCGATTGCGCTGTTTCAGGAAGCGGTCGAGATCGATCCGATGCACGCGAATTCTTATGCGGGCCTGGCCGACTCTTACATGATGCTCGGCTTCCTGCAGGTGATCTCGCCCCGCGACATCCTGCCGAAGGCCAAGGCATCTGCATTGCGCGCCATCGACCTCGATCCCGGGCTGGCCGAGCCCCATGCATCTCTTGGATATCTGGCCGGCATGTTCGAGTGGGACTGGCCGACGGCTCACAGCGAACTGACCGAGGCGATGCGATTGAATCCTCAGTATGCGCTGGCACCGCATTGGTACGGCATCCTGGCCGCGACGCGATCGGCTGACGACTCGTTGCGTTTCGTGACGCTGGCTCACGAACTCGACCCGCTCTCGCCGATCATTCACACGGCGATCGGCATCGCACATCATTTCCGCCGCGACTTCAGCGCGGCACTCCGCCTCTACACGCAGGTGCTCGACACGGAAGCGGCGTTTGCTCCGGCCCACTACTACATCGGCCTGACGTTCGAGGAAATGAAAGACTACGAAAGCGCCCTCAGGAACATGACGCGCGCCGCCGAAATCGCCGGTCGTGGGGGTCTCTACCTCGGCGCGCTGGGCCACTGCTACGGAGTCAGCGGCCAGAGCGACATGGCGCGCACCATTCTCCAGGAACTTGAAGAGCGGGCGCGCGAACGTTACGTGTCGCCCTACAACATCATGCTGGTCCATCTCGGATTGGGCGAGATGGAACTGGCGTATCAGTGGCTCGAGCGCGCGATCGAGGATCGAACGGGGAATCTTTGGCACGCCACGGTCGAAGCGCGTTTCGATCCTGTGCGGCGCGAAGCCCGCTTCCGGGAACTGCTGGAACGATGCGGATTGCCCGCATCAGGAGTGCGCAGATGAATCTCGTCGTTGGATCGACCGGCCGAATTGATTCGACGGGCTTTTTGTCGGTATTTCCGCAAGGCGATCCTGCTGCGCGCAACTTGTGACATGCTTCTGCTCCTGAGAGACTGCGGGTCTCTTCAGAACCTCGGTGCAGGGAGTCGAACGTGAAGAAGCTGATCGACAAGTTGCTTGGCAAGAAAAGCAGCGTAAAGAAAACCACGAAGAAAAGCGCCGCCACGCAGCGTCCGGCTTCCAGCAAAGCGGGTAGTCCGAAGGGGACCCGCGACCCGGTCACTGGAAAGCGCCTGCGCCGCGACGACGAGTGACCGAACGCGGAGTACTGCGGCCGGGCAACGGGGGATAGCACCGCGCCCGGGCAACCTGCTTCCGAAGGTCCGGTCGGATGCGGTACGCTCCCTCGCTGGTCGCGTCGACCTACACATGCGCACAGCTGTCTTCTCGATCATCTCCCCGAATTACAGGCACTACGCGAGAGTCCTCATGGATTCTCTGCAGAAGCATCACGCTGAATGGGAGCGGTTCGTCCTCGTGGTCGGTGGAGCAGGGGATGATGACGGCGGAGCGGAGGCGTTCACCTCGATTCGAGTCGAATCGCTGCCGCTGCCCGATGCGCGGCAATTTTTCTTTCGATACACGCTCCTGGAACTGAACACAGCGGTGAAGCCGTGGATGTTCGAGGATCTCTTCGCCCGCGGGTTCGACCGGGTCATTTACTTTGATCCCGACATCGTCGTCTACAGTCCTCTCGCTGAACTCGACGCGGTGCCTGCCGGGACGATGCTGGTCCTCACGCCACATCTGACAGGATCGATTCCGGGCGACGACCATCCGAGCGAGCGCTCGATCCTTCAGGCGGGCACTTACAATCTCGGATTCCTTACGGTCGTGCGCCAGCCGGCCCTCAGCGCCTTTCTGGCGTGGTGGAAGGAGAAACTCGAATTTCAGTGTGTCATCGATCTCGAGCGTGGACTGTTCGTCGATCAGAAATGGATGGAACTCACTCCGGGTCTCTTTCCTGGAGTCCTCATCTTTCGCCATGACGGCTACAACGTGGCCTACTGGAACCTCCGGCAGCGCTCCCTTGCGGGCGGCCGGGAGGGCTTCACGGTCAACGGCAAGCCACTTCGCTTCTTTCACTTCAGTGGACTCGACCTGGCGAGCCGGGAGATGGTCTCGAGGCACGACGGCAGGTTGCGCACCGGGGACAGTGGCGCGGTGGCGACTCTGATCGAGAGTTACGCAGCCGCCGTGGAGGCGGCTGGGTACCAGGAGTTCAAAGACGCGGAGTATCAGTTCGCACGGTTCAATGATGGAGCGCCGATTCCCGATGTCGCACGATTCCTGTATCGCAATTCTGCGGCGCTGCAATCGAGTTGCGGCGACGATCCGTTCGGGCAGCCGGATCGATTCCGCGGTCTGCGCGACGCGAAGCGCGGAGAGGTCGCGGCGAGAGCGGGAGTGCAGTCGTACCGCTTTCTATCCAGGGCGCGTCCGCTGGTTCGACTGTTCCCGCGGCCGGTCCGCACCGCCATGCGGGAGTTCCTGCTCGGCCGTCGCGACGGCGCGGAGCGACCGGTTGATGGCAGGGTGTCGCTGCCCGCCGGATTGAACGTCGCTGGCTATTCGACACGCGACACCGGTGTCGGCGAGTCAGCGCGACTCTGCCAGGGGGCGTGCGAAGCGGCGGGGCTTCCGAGCCACCTCGTCGACCTCGACAGCGTGGACTCCCTGGCGCGGCAGGCATTCCATCGAACCAGTATCTACCACGTCAACGCCGATCAGTTTCCGATCGTCTACGCAGACAACGTCGCGCTGTTCGACGCCAGTTCGTACAACATCGGCTGCTGGCACTGGGAGTTGCCCGAGTTGCCCGACGCATGGATCGAATCTGCAGCGCCCCTCGACGAGATCTGGGCACCGAGCGCCTTCATTCAGAGTGCGGTCAGCCGCAAGGTCTCGATCCCGGTCGTCCACATGCCGCACGGCATCGATGTCACACAGATCGAACCGTGTTCGCCCCGTGAGTTCGGGGTTCCGACCGGACGGTTCACGTTTCTCTGTATGTTCGACCTCAGCAGCGTAGTCCAGCGCAAGAATCCTCTCGGTGCGATCGACGCATTCCGGCGCGCGTTCCCGGACCCGTCATCTGCAGCGCTGCTGATCAAGGCGGGTCGCTCGGCCAGGCACCCCGAGCATTACGCGGAACTCGAGGAGCGAGTGCGAGGAATCCCGGGCGTGCATCTTTCCGACCAGATGCTCTCTCGCGGGCGGGTCAACGGGCTCCTTGCTTCGTGCGACGGAGTGGTGTCCCTTCACCGCTCGGAGGGCTTCGGACTGATCCTTGCGGAGGCGATGTTCCTCGGCAAGCCGGTGGTGGCGACCGGTTGGTCCGGAAACATGGATTTCATGAACTCATCGAACTCTGCGCCGGTCGGGTACGAACTCGTCACCCTCGATGGGACCTACGACCACTACGAAATCGGCCAGCAATGGGCGGAGCCTGATGTCGATCATGCATCTCACCTGATGAAGCAGGTCGTGAACGACGCGGCTTACAGAAACGCGATCGGCCTGCGTGCCCGCGAGACGATCCGCATGCGGTTCAGCCCGCAGGCGGCCGGCCTTCGCTATCGCCGCCGGCTCTCTCTCCTCGGATTGATGGAGCAATCGCCCCTGTCACGACGCTGATCTTCATCACTGTTCCTTCACGCAGCCCGGGTTAGGCTGAAACGGACAGCCAATCAGCGGTGTCCGGCATCGTACTTGCGCCATGCGAGAGCATGACCTACATCAAGACGCGCGACGAACAGAAGTTGTACATCAAGGACTGGGGAACCGGCCGGCCGGTGATCCTGATGCATGGCTGGCCACTTTCAGCGGACAGCTGGGACGAGGGTGCGATGGCCATTGCCGACGCCGGCTTCCGCGCCATCGCGTACGACCGCCGCGGATTCGGAAGGTCGAGCCAGCCATTCAACGGCTACGACTACGACACCCTCGCTGACGACCTTGCCGACGTCATCCAGGAGACAGGCGCGAAGGACGCCACACTGCTTGGTTTTTCGATGGGTGGCGGCGAAGTGGCTCGCTACATGTCGCGTCACGGCGGAAAGAGTGTGACTCAGGCAGGGCTGATTGCGTCAGTCGTTCCGTACCTTCAGAAGACCGCGGACAACCCGAACGGCGTCGATCCTGCCGTCTTCGCAAAAATGACGGCTGCGATGAAGGAGGACCGCGCTCACTTCTTCGGCGGATTCTTCAAGGACTTCTTCGGTGGCAAGGCGAGCGACGAGGTACTGGAGTGGGCGAGGAAGCAGGCCTTGGAAGCCAGCTTCAAGGCCACCCTGGCCTGTGCGAATGCATTCGCCACGACCGACTTCCGTCCCGACCTCGCATCGTTTTCAGTTCCGACGTTGATCATTCATGGAACGGCCGACAAGACTGTTCCAATCGATCCGACGGGCCGCGCTGCAGCGAATGGAATCAAGGGCGCGAAACTGATCGAGTACGAAGGTGCTCCTCACGGTCTGTTCGTGACCGACAAGGAACGCCTGACCGCCGACCTGATCGCCTTCCTCGAGAGCTGATCCACTCGTCACCGCACCACCGCGGCGAGGCGCATCTCCCGATGCGCCTCGCCCGAGGAAGTGTTTGCGGGAGCACTCGACGCGGGATCGACCGCGACTTCGCTGACCTTCGAAAAATCTGTGTTCGTACCCCGAACAGGGTATGCGTAGCGTGTCGGCTGGATGCAGTATGGAGGTGTCCGCTGCTGCGCTCACGGCGGAGCGACAGAATGATCGACCCCGCAATGCTGCCCTCTCCGATCCTGATCGTGGAAGACGACATCGACGTCGCCTACGGGCTCTCATCCGTCCTCGAACTCGATGGCGTTCGCGTGCACGTCGCGCACTCCGGCGCGGAAGCGATTGCCTCCGTAAGCGCACTCCGGCCCGCCGCAATGATTCTCGACATGCGCCTTCCTGACATGACAGGACTCGATCTCTACGGGGTACTCTCAGATCTGATCGAACCGGTGCCGGTCGTCTTCTCGACCGGCCTGGGCGATCCCTCCGTGATCGAAGATCTCATCAATCGAGGGCTCCTTGTTCGATTGCTGCAGAAGCCGTACACCATCGATGCGCTGGTTGAGGCGCTAGTGGACCTCGCGCGGGAATCGCAGTAGGCGGTTCAGTTCGTTCCGAGGTGAGGCTTCAGAACCATCAGCGCTACCGCTGCGATCGGGGTGAGTGTGGCGAAGAGCCCCCAGAGTTCCCACCTCAGGGAGAGCGATCGATAGGCCGCCCTCTTCCAGAAAAGTCCCGTGATGATATTTCCGAGGAAGATAATCACAGCGAGGACGTGAATCAGTTTCAGCAGTTGGTACACGCGGAACCTCCTTGACGGTAGCACGCCCGAATTGAATTGTTGAGTCGCCGGCCACCAGCGCATCCACCAACACGCGCCTATCCGTTTTGTGAATCCAGCCCCCGATACGGAGCCGCAGGTTGCTTTCGGTTGCGGCGCCATCGGGTGACGGCTACATGGAGAAGACTTGCCAGCCCGCCCCACACCGCGACATTCACCGCGATCAGCATTGCAACGGTCGCACTGCGCTGCGCGTAGGGCAATTCGCCGAAACTGCTGTGCGAGCCGAATGCATACTTGATGACGGTGAACGCCGGAAAGGCGGGCCACTCCCAGGGTCCGTACCAGGCCAGAAGCGTCATGGCAACGCCGAGGATGGAGGCAAGGAACCCGCGGCTCGGACGCCAGTGCATGACGGACAGGGTAACCCGCGCGGTATGCGCGGTGGCGGGGGCTTCTGAGAGCCATCCGAGAAACCCGAGGAACCTAGGAACCGAGGAACCCCGAGGAACCGTATCAATCTGGTAGGCTCGTCCCCCAAAGCGAGGTCGTCGATGGCGTGGTGGATCTGGGTTCTGGTGGCGCTGGCTCTGCTCTCTGCGGAGTTCGCGTCGACCACGTTGCACATCGGCTTCTTCGCCGTCGGAGCTCTGATTGTCGCGCTGATTCAAGCTCTGAATCTCGGCATGCCGCTCTGGGCCGAGCTGCTGCTCTTCACCGCGATCTCAATCTTCGCCCTGCTCGTCTTCCGTCCACTCCTCATCGCCCGGCTCAAGCTCGACCAGATGCCCGAAGTCGACACCATGGTGGGCGAGGAAGCCATCGCTCTGCAGGTGATCGCGCCAGGTGAACTGGGGAAGGCGGAGATGCGGGGCACCAGCTGGAACGCGCGCAACGAAACAGCCGTGGCACTGTCGATCGGGCAGCGTCTCGTCGTGGAACGAGTCGAAGGTCTCGTGCTGGTCGTACGGCCCCAGTAACGTCCGGTCTGTGGACCGTGAAACCTGAAACATCCGGAGGAGTCGATATGGAAACCATCTTCGTCGCGCTGATCGTAGCGGTCTTTGCCATGGTCGTCGTCTCGCGCATCGCGCGGGTCGTACCGCAGCAGCAGGCATGGGTCGTGGAACGACTCGGCAAGTATTACGCCACGCTGCACGCCGGGTTTCACATCCTCGTCCCATTCATGGACACGATCCGCTACAAGCACTCACTCAAGGAGATCGCGCTCGATGTGCCTGAGCAGATCTGTATCACCAAGGACAACGTGCAGGTCGGCGTCGACGGGGTTCTCTATTTCAAGATTCTCAATCCTGAGCGTGCCTCGTACGGGATCTCGGATTTCACCTATGCAATCTCCCAGCTGGCGCAGACGAATCTGCGCAGCGAGATCGGAAAGATCGATCTGGACCGGACCTTTGAAGAGCGGACGAACATCA
>JBKJVD010000099.1:0-26359 GCA_046590585.1 Thermoanaerobaculia bacterium
GCAGGACATGAGGAAGATGGGTGGCCTTCGTAAGTTCATGCCGGTGACTCACGCAACGATGCTCCTGGCGACGCTGGCCATCTCAGGGGCGCCGCTGCTGGCAGGCTTCTTCTCGAAAGACGAGATTCTTGCGGGCGCTTTCGCTTACTCGCCGCTTCTCTGGGGCGTCGGAGTGATCACCGCCGGGTTCACCGCGTTCTACATGTTCCGCCTCTACTTCATGACCTTCCAGGGCCAGTACCGCGGCGCGCAGGGCGTGGGCATCGAACAGTCGGAGCCAGCGCACGGTGGTGAGGACCTGATTCCTGATCGCGTGCATCTGGATGACGGCGATCAGCATGCCTCGAGTGGTCACGGGCATCATGCGCACGCACACATGCCGCATGAGTCGCC
Organism: Thermoanaerobaculia bacterium; assembly: GCA_046590585.1. Classification (GTDB taxonomy): domain Bacteria; phylum Acidobacteriota; class Thermoanaerobaculia; order Gp7-AA8; family Gp7-AA8; genus JBKJVD01. The sequence goes on from JBKJVD010000099.1 coordinate 394, forward strand.
GCGGTCAATGACGGGGGTGCTCGTCATCCTGGCCGCGCTGTCGCTGGTCGGTGGATACGTCGGCTGGCCGGCCGCGTTCGGCGGATCTTTCCCGTCGCCGTTCCAGAGCTGGCTCGCACCGGTGCTGCTCGCGGTGGATGGCCATGCGTTTCACTTTCACGAGGCATCGCACTCGCTCGAGATTCTACTGATGGCCGGGTCGGTCGGCGTTGCAGCCCTCGGCGTGCTGTTCGCGTTTCTCTTCTATCTTCGCGATCCGTCCTGGAGCACACCGAGAATGCTGGCCACGCGTTTCGCGCCACTGCATCGGCTGCTCGAGAACAAGTACTACATCGATGAGATCTACGGAGCCACTTTCATCGCCGGGACGATGCTCGTTTCCCGTGTCCTGGCGTGGATCGATGAATGGATCATCGACGGAGCGGTGAATCTCGTTCGCCATGCGACGGTCCACCTCTTCGCCATCGGTTCGTCGACTTTCGATCGTGTCGTGATCGACGGCGCCGTCAACGGAGTGGCCGAGGTGACGCGCCGTGGCTCATTCGCTTTCCGGCGCCTGCAGAGTGGCGTCGTTCAGAACTACGCACTGGTCATGGGAAGCGGAATCGTCGCTCTCGCGGCCGTTTATCTGATGTTCAGAAGCTGACCGGGAAGAACGAGGGCAAATGGATTTCCTCTACGCCAACACCAGCGTGCCGATCCTGTCGATCGTCACGTTCACGCCGCTGATCGGGGCGCTGCTGCTTCTCTTCGTCAACAAGTCGAACACGTCGGCGATCAAGGGCGTCGCGACCGCGGTGGCGCTCATCGACTTCATCATCTCAATTCCACTCTGGATCTACTTCGATCCCACTCGTGTGGGCCTGGCGAACTTTCAGTTCCGGGAGTCCTTCAGCTGGATTGAAGCCCTCGGCGTGAAGTTCTCGTTCGGGATCGATGGAATCTCGCTCCTGCTGATCCTGCTCACCACACTCATCGGCGTGATCGCCGTGATCTCTTCCTACGCAGCCATCACCCATCGGCAGAAGGAGTACTACATCCTGCTGCTCCTGCTTCAGACCGGGATGATCGGCACGTTCTGCTCGCTCGACTTCTTCCTCTTCTATGTGTTCTGGGAAGTGATGCTGGTTCCGATGTACTTCATCATCGGGATCTGGGGCGGCGCGCGACGGCTGTACGCGGCGATCAAGTTCTTTCTCTACACGCTGGCCGGCTCCGTGCTGATGCTGCTGTCGATTCTCGCGCTCTACTTCTTCAACGGTGACGGGATTCCCTTCCTCAACATCAAGGGACTGGGCGCCGCCGCGACGTTCGATGTCCTGCGGTTCCACGAAATCGGGCACCTGATCCCGCCGACCCTGCAGTTCTGGATCTTCCTCGGCTTCTTCTTCGGGTTTGCCATCAAGGTTCCGATGTTCCCGTTTCACACCTGGCTTCCCGACGCTCATGTCGAGGCTCCTACGGCCGGCTCGGTCGTCCTGGCGGCAGTGCTGCTGAAGATGGGCACGTATGGCTTCGTGCGATTCGCGCTGCCGATCCTTCCCGACGCCACGCATCGCATGCTCAAGCCGATCGTGGTGCTGGCCATCATCGGAATCATCTATGGCGCGCTCGTGTCGCTCGTGCAGAAGGACATGAAGAAGCTCGTCGCATACTCCTCGGTTTCGCACCTCGGTTTCGTGATGCTCGGAATGTTCGCGCTGAACCCGATGGGAATCGGCGGTTCGGTGCTGCAGATGGTCAATCACGGCATTTCAACCGGCGCACTCTTCCTTCTGGTCGGTGTCCTTTACGAGCGGCGTCACACCCGCCTCATTTCAGAATACGGCGGGCTGGCGAAGCAGATGCCGCGGTACGCGACGATTTTCCTCATCGCGGCGATGTCGTCGATGGGCCTGCCGGCGCTGAACGGATTCATCGGGGAGTTCACGATCCTGCTCGGTGTGGCCAACCGCAATCTCTGGTGGGCCGGCTTCGCGGCGATCGGCATTGTTCTGGGCGCGGCATATCTGCTCTGGTTGTATCAACGCGTGTTCTGGGGCCCGCTCGACAATCCGGCGAACGCCGGGCTGGCTGACCTCACCGGCCGCGAGATGCTGACGCTCGCTCCGCTGATCGTGCTGATGATCTGGATCGGTATCGCGCCTGGAATCTTCTTCAGAACCATCGAACAGCCGGTGAACTACATCGTGAGCAAGGTCGATCCTGGCTACTTCTCCAGCGTCGGAACTGTTCATGCGGGCGTGGCCGCTCGAGGTCACGGCGATGAGAAGCTGACGACCGAGGCGAAGCGATGAGCTGGAATGATGCTCTGGCACTCATGCCGGAGCTGATCCTGATCGTCGGAGGGTCGCTGCTCCTGATCGCGCCGGTGATCGGGGCGAGAGCCGACGCACGAACCGCGCAGATCAGCGCGACGGTTCTGCTGATCGTCGCGCTGGTCGCGTTGCCATTCACCATGCAGGCTGCGAGCACGCACGTTCAGTCCTCCGAGTTCGCGGCGATGTTCGTGCTGGACAACTTCGCCCTCTTCTTCAAAGTGCTTCTCACGATTGCCGTGCTCCTGGTGGGAGTGATCTCGCAGACATTCCTCGAGGAAGGCCGCTATCCGCCATGGGAGTTCTATTCGCTGCTCGTCTTCGCTCTGAGTGGCATGTACTTCATGGCCTCCGGAACCAGCCTCGTGACCATCTACGTTGGTCTCGAGTTGATGTCGCTCTCGAGTTACATCCTGGCTGGCTATTACAAGAATGAAAGGAAGTCGACCGAAGCCGCGATGAAGTACTTCATTCTCGGCGCGGTCAGTTCGGCCATCCTTCTTTACGGAATCTCGCTCATCTTCGGTGTCACGGGATCGCTTTCGCTCGCCGTACTGACCTCACAGGCTGGAGAGATTGCGTCAAACCAGACGCTGATGTTCGGAGTCATGCTGCTGGGCGCAGGACTCTGCTTCAAGATCGCAGCAGCGCCATTTCATGTCTGGACCCCGGATGTCTATGAAGGAGCTCCGACACCGATCACTGCCTTCCTGGCCACGGCTTCCAAGGTGGCTGCCATTGCCATCTTCGCGCGCATCTTCATCGGCGCGCTGGCGGGGATGCAGCCGGGTTGGAGCAGCGTGATCGCGACTGTGGCCACGCTGTCGATGGTGATCGGAAACCTGGCCGCACTCACCCAGGACAACGTGAAGCGAATGCTTGCCTACTCTTCGGTTGGTCACGCAGGGTACGTGCTCCTCGGGATCCTTGCCGCGAACCAGACCGGTGCGCGAGGTGTGCTGGTTTATGCCGCCGTCTACGTCTTCGCCACCATCGGGATCTGGACTACGGTCCTCGTCCTGCGTGGGCACACTTACGCAGGGGAGAGGGTCGATGATTTCGAGGGACTCCACCGTCGCGCGCCGTTCTGGGCGTTTGCGATGGTGATCTTCCTGCTCTCACTGGGCGGCATTCCGCCGACCGCGGGTTTCATCGGGAAGTACCTCCTGTTCGCCGCGGCCGTGCAGAGTGGCTTCGGGTGGCTGGCTGTCATCGCAGTCCTGATGTCGGCCGTCTCGATGTTCTACTACCTGCGGATCGTCGTGGCGATGTACCTGCGCGACAGTGACGCGGAAGCACCTGCGGGCAATCGTGGTTTGCGGCTGGTGGCCGGGTTCTGTCTCGCGGCAACGCTCATTCTCGGTATGATGCCCTCACCATTGATCGAACGAGTCGATCGCTCGATCCGCCCGCTCATGGCGGGCGCCCTGGCCCTGCATGCCGGCAGATAAAACCAAGCGACAATACAGCCAGCTCGTCGAGGCCTCATCGATCGGGTTGATGTTCCCGATCGCCATCGGGCTGGGGTACCTGTGGGGCCTGGGGATGGATAAGCTGTTCGGGACGGCCCCGTGGCTCAGCTACGTGTTCGCCGGCTTCGGAGTGATCGCAGCCTTCATCAACCTCTTCCGAATCACGAATGAACCTGATGGAACCACTGCCACCACAGGAATCGACCTTGGAGAGCCGCCCTCCGACGGAGATGGCGGAGCCTCCGGCATCGACGATCGAGAGTCCTGAGGACGAGCCGCTTTCGGCCGTGACAGGCCGCATCTGGAAGGCCAGTCTCGCCGCCTATGTCGTGTTCGCGATCGGGGTCACGGTCGCGATCGGATGGGGTGGATTGCTCGGATTGACTTGCAGTGCAGCCGTCGTTATGATCAATTTCCGCTGGCTTGAAGAGATCGTCTCGACGGTCCTTCAACCGGCTCCCCGCCTGCATGCTTGGAGGTTAACGTTGCGAGCCATGGCCCGCTTCGCTCTTTTGGGTGCAGCGCTCCTGGTCACAATATTGGTCGCTCGTTTCAACGCTGTAAGTGTGCTGTTGGGATTCTCGATTGTGGTGGTGGGAATCTTCGCTGAAGCTGTGCATTCACTACGCCGGTCACTGCATCGGTGAGACCTTAGAACGAACTGATGGAACACGAATACTCAATCCTGTACCGGCCATTCAACGCCATCGCGAAGCCACTGCTCGGCTTCGACGTGCCCGACCACGTCATCATGGCCCTGCTCGTCCTCGTGATCAGCAGCACCGTATTTCCGCTGGTTGCCCGCAAGATCCGGCGCGACGAGCCGGGTGGCTTCCAGCAGATTCTCGAACTGATCGTGGGCGGAATCCGGAATCTGCTCAGCGACGTGGTCGGAGCGCACTCGGAACGGTTCCTCTACGTGATCGGGGCGTTCGCGACCTTCATCTTTTTCTCGAACATGCTGGGCGCGTTTTTCTTTCTGCAGCCCCCGACGGCAAACGTCAACACGACGTTCGCCTTGTCCATCCTGGCGTTCCTCTATTACAACTGGCAGGGCATCAAGGCTCAGGGCGTCGTTCGATACCTCGCGCACTTTGCCGGGCCGCTCTGGTGGCTCGCGCCGCTGATGTTTCCGATCGAAGTGATCGGACACTTCGCGCGCATCCTCTCACTCGGTATGCGGTTGTTCGGCAATATCACCGGCGAGCACGCAGCGACCGGAATCTTCATGGGCATGCTGCCCTTCGTCGTTCCCTGGCCGATGATGGGACTGGGCCTGTTCGGCTCGTTCCTGCAGACATTCGTCTTCGTGATGCTGACGATGGTGTACATCGGTGGTGCTGTCGCAACGGAAGAGCATTGATCCAGATTCGAAAAAAATAATTTTCGACTATCACAAGGAAGGAGAATTCGCAGTGAACAAGAAAATCGTTCTGATGTTCGTCGTGCTCGCGCTGATGTCTTTCTCGGCGTTCGCGCAGGAGACGACAACCGCAGTGACCACAACCGCACCTGGTGTGGCCTGGGGAGTCATCTCGGCCGCGTTCGTTCTCGGGCTCGCCGCCGCAGCTGGTGCAATCGGTCAGGGACGCGCCATTGCGGCTGCCTGCGAAGGCATCGCCCGCAACCCGTCGGCCGCCGCGCCGATCCGTCTCACGCTGATCATCGGTCTCGCGCTGATCGAGTCGCTCGTCATCTACGCACTCATCATCGCGTTCATCGCAATCAACAAGTAACCAGCGGGTTCCGAGTCCTGTTTGAGCCCGGCGAGTCATCGCCGGGCTTTTTTGTTTGTGCGCGTCCTGCCGGTACGGGGCGTCCTTCCGCCGGTTCGCCTCAGCAAGCCGGAGCCGCGCATGCTCCGCGTGCGGATGAGGGTCCGGGGCGGGGCGAATCTTCTTCCATGCGCGCAGGAGGCCCGAAAATCGCTCAATCCTGGAGTCCGGGCGGAGACAGGAAAGCGAACTGAGGCTCGTGGCACTGCCATTGCTCCACTGCAGAGCCAAGGAGGCCTTCAATTGAACTGGTTCAATCTATCGTTCATCGGATGGGTCATCGTCATCGCAGCTCTGGGGATCGGTGCCTACAAGCTGGGTGCTGACCCGATCTGGATTGCCATTGGAGCCCTGGCACTGCTCGGAATCGGCATCATAACCTCGGTCCGTTACTCGAAACCGCGGATCTGATCGAGGTCCACACTCACGCGTTGCGGACGCGCTAAGCAGCAGCGAGACCTGAAAAAGGCCGGCGTGAGCCGGCCTTTTTCAATGATCGTTGTGACCGGGCGCCGCGCTTATTCGCTGACCAGGCGCCGGACGGCGTCGATGGCGCTTTCCTGGGTGATGCGGGCGGTCGTGTTGATCGAGTGCATGTCTGACCATGCGCCGTCGATGTAGATCGCGTAATGGAGGAAGCCTTTCGACTTGATGTAGAGGCCCAGGCTGCTCCCTGTGGCAACCGCACCTACGCGGCCGTTCGCCTCCGCCAGGAAATTCGGAGTTCCGATGCGCTGGCTCCGGCCGACCGGAACGCGAAGGCGACCATTCGCCACCGGCTGCAGCGTGACTTTCCGCAGCGTGTTGGTGCGGGTGTCGCCGTAGACGATGTCGACCGTCTCGCGGCCTGCGCTCTCGAGCAGGACGGGCTGGCGAAGGAGGTTCGGATTGAGCGGGGTCTGGCCGCTCGAACCCGAGAGTTCGAGTGCCGTGTTACCGAAGTCGGAGAGCTGATGTGTCGAGATCGCAATGACACCGCCATCTCCGATCGTCAGCATTGCATACCGCGCTGCTTCGCCGCTCCCCGTCTCGTTCCACCATGCGGCGTGGACGGTGAGTTCAGGGGCGAGAGTCCTCTTGCCGTCATCGTCCGTGACGAGGACTTTGCGGGTCACGCCGATCCTGAGATTGCTGCTGCGCTGATAGTTGGCGTAGTCGAGGGCGACTGGATCGCTCCACGCTCCATCGCGATACGAACAGAAGACGAGTTCCGTGGAAAGGCGGTTGTTGACGCCGCGTTCCCAGAACACGAAGAGCGTTTTTGTTTCGCTGTCATACGCCAGAGCCGGGCTGGAGTGAACGCCCTCTTCGAGGGAAGCAGGCACGTAGCTTTGTGTGAGCTTGTCGCCGTCCTGAATCGTGAGACTCAGGAGCTGGGTCGAGCGCGTGGAGACAGAGGAAACCTGATCGGAGAAGAGACTCTCGATGGTGAAGAGAGTGCCCCTGGCCGTGAGCAGGGTGTCTCGATCGGCCGACTGCGCCGAGGAGACCACAGGCATTGCGATGAATGCCAGTGCGATGAGAAGTCGTTTGATCATAGTTTCAGGTTCACCATGCCCCGCAGGTCGATCGCGAAGAGGAGGCTCTTGAGGCTGCGGAATTCCGGATAGAAACGAGCGAGCTGCTCGAAGTGGAAATCCGCCGTATCGACGTCGCCGAGTTTGTATGCGACTTCGCCGAGGAGGTAGTGCGAGTTGCGGATCTGGCGCGGGTCTTTGGCCAGGTCGAGTCCGGCCGTGCCGTGCTCGAGCGCCTGGACGAGATCGTTCTGCTCGAGATACCCGTAGCAGAGATCGATGTGCGCTTCAGCGGCACCGATCGGATCGCGAAGGATCTCGAGTGCACGCGTGATCGTCTCGATCCCTTCGTCGGTGCGCTGCTGGAGCAGCATGCAATAGCCGAGGTTCTCGAGGGCGTATCCGTAGCTGAGGTCCTGGTCGTCGTTCGCGGTCGAAGCCCCCGAGATCTCGAGCGCCTGCTCGAAGCACCGGATGGCCTGGTCGATCTGCGAGTCCATCTCGTAAACGTTGCCGAGGTCGATGAGGACCACGCGACGCCATGCCGGCTCGCCCGCTTCGTCAGCAGTGCGGAGCGCGAGCTGCCCGTAGAAGAGGGCGCGCTTGAAATCGTTTTCGAGACGGTGCTTGTACTGCAGAGCGTACGCGGCCAGGTAGACGTGACGCAGGTTGCGCCGCCGCATGATGATCCGCGCGAGCTCCTGCACTTCGGGTCCGGAACGCTCGAGCGCAATCATCGCGTCGGCCTTGTTGATCGTGATCAGTTCGCGAACTTCGTCATCAGCAACGAGAGCCAGAGCCTCGTCGTAGAGCGCGATTGCGTCATCGAGATCGCCCTGACGGACATGCTCGAGTGCAGCTTGTCTCAGCTGCTCGGTGTGGTTCATCGTCACCTCAGACATCGTCACCCCCGCCCGCCTCATCCTCATCGTCCCAGTCCGTCTGCTCCTGACGGCGCTTGAATTCGATGAAGCTTTCCACTTCCTTCTGCGCTGATGTGCTCAGCTTCCGGAACTTGTCGATTGCCGACTCCGAGCGTGCGCTCTCGTCGAAGAACTCGCCGATGCTCAGATCGAAGGTCTGGAGGATCTTCAGCAACGTGTCGAGACCGACCTTGTATTCGCCCTGTTCCATGCGCGAAAGATCGGACTGATGGATGCCGACACGCTGGGCAAGCTCCACCTGCGTCAGCTTGCGCTGGCGGCGAAGCTGTCGGATCTTCCGTCCGACTAGTTCTACCTGTGCTGGTCTCGACATCGGGGTACGTTTGACTTTTTATGCTGATAATCAATAATCAGCCGAGTTGAATATGCGGGCTAGCGACTCAACTGTCAAGTCCAAACCCGGACTTTCATGAACGTCTCTGCAACAGTCGCCGTCCGGGCTGAAGGGTTTTCCGTCACGTACTCCAACCTCTATCTGCTCGGCGAACTCATCAAACGAGACGTTCGCGCACGGTTTACCGGCTCGGCCCTCGGCCTCGCATGGGCCGTGCTCCAGCCCCTCAGCCTGGTCGCTCTCTACTGGTTCGTCTTCTCGGTCATGATCCCGAGAGCGACCGGCCCGGAGGATCGCTTCATTGATTTTCTGATTTCCGGCCTGCTGCCATGGCTGGGCCTGCATGAGGGAATCATGCGGTCGACCACCACCATCGTCGAAAACGCTCCCGTCGTCAGGAAACTGCCTCTTCGAAGCGAGCTGCTGGTGCTGGTCCCCAACATCACCGCGCTGATCTTCGAGGCGATCGGTCTGCTGATTTTTCTCGTCTCGATCGTCGTGCGGTATGGAGTTCCCCGTTATCTATGGTTACTTCCGATCGCATTCGTGCTTCAGCTCGCCATTCAGATCGGGCTGGGACTGCTTCTATCTGCTGTTTATGTGTTTTTCCGCGATCTCACTCAAATTCTCGGCTTCGCCCTGTCGATCCTCTTTTACCTGAGCCCCATCCTTTACAGGGCTGTCGGACGTTTCGAATCGATCTTCCAGTGGAATCCGATGACACCGCTCCTCGGTTTGTTTCGCAGCGCACTGCTCTCGAGTGCGTTACCTCCGGCCGGGTCAATCGTATTTCTGTTGGCAGCGGCTGCGGGGATGCTCACTCTCGGGCTCTTGTTCTTCCGCCGCGCCCGGCCAAGTCTGGTCGACCTGATCTGATCCGAGACACTAGGAGAAATTGTGATGAACCCGAGCCGAATCATTTATGCCCTGCTGCTGGCCGGGGTGCTTTCCGGCACCGTCGAGGCGCAGAGCGGTGCCAGTCCGGCGAAAGACCCGGTCAAACCGAAGGTCAGCCTGGACGCTGCCACCGCAGCTACTGGCGAGATTCCCGCCTATATCAAGGATGAAACGCACGAGCAGCGGATGGCCCGCCTCGGAACCACCGAGGATCCTGGCGTGGAGCCAGACGGCGAGAAGGTGTGGTACCGGTTCGGGAAGCTGTACAAGATCGAGCGCTTCGACCGGCGGTTCGCAAATTACCAGGATGTGGATTACGGGTTCGTGAAGCCGTTCGGATTCGTGAACAGCCACAAGGAAATCTATCAGCAGAACAAGAAGTGGGTCTGGGTGTGGATCGAGCAGAAGGGTCCGGAAGCTGCCACCGGTTCGGAGGAAGCTCCGCTCGACGAGTCGCGCTACCAGAAGTACAACCCGGAAGAACTCGACTATTTTTCCAACATGCGCGCCGAGTTCGCTCCCCTCGAAGTCCCGGCCAGCGGTCGCAAGGTCACGTTCGAAGCATCGTCCGAAGGTCTGCCGAAAAATGGTTCGTGGCGCAACACGATCGCAGTTGCGGACATGAATGGCGACAAGAAGCCCGACATCATCGTTCCCTCGGAGCGCGGCGGAAACAACAGGCCGGCGATCTTCCTGGGCGACGGGACCGGAAAATGGCAGTTCTGGAAGTCAGTCAGCTGGCCGTTCGGAGTCAACTACGGCAGTGTCGAAGCAGGGGACTTCAACAAAGATGGTGCGATGGATCTCGCCTACGGCGTTCACCTCGGCGGAGTCCGTGTTTACCTCGGCAACAACAAAGGTGTCTTCACAGATGGCAGCGCTGGTTTGCCGCGCGACTGGGGCACCCGTCGCGTGAGTGTGGTCGATGTCGATCACGATGGGGATCTGGATATCGTAGCCATCAGCGAAGGACCGACCGTCGCGACCGAGAAGAACCAGTACTCGAAGCTCATGACATTCATCAATGATGGGAGCGGGAAGAAGTGGACGACCGTCAACGTATCGCCGAGCACGGCGAAATTCGGTGGCGACTTCCTCACCGTCGGCAACTTCAACGCGGACAAGTATCCTGACTTCATCGGCTCGAGTGTGTTCTTCAACGGAACGGAACTGGTGTACCTCAGCGAATCGAACAAGAAGTGGAAGAACGTCGGTGCGGTCGGCAAGGTGATTCCGTTCCTTTCCTATCACGCGGCGCAGGCCTCGGGGCGCTTCGGAAATGCGAAGCTCGATGATGCCGTGGTCTCCTACATTCGATTCTGGCCGGAGAATCTCGATCCCCAGAGCGTTCCGGCGCCCGCACTCAAGACTACCGCGGGAGTGGACCGCATCAGCTTCGACGGCAAAGAGGTGAAGCGGACCCCGATCATCCGCTGGGAAGGCAATAGCGGCGTGTATGGCCTGGCGACGGGCGATTTCGATCGCGACGGCAAGCTCGATTTTGCTTACACGCGCAGCTCGCCGCGCCGGTTCGACCTGTTGCTCGGAGACGGGAAGGGTGGTTTCACCCAGGCGGAACTCGAAGGGATCAGCATCGATGAGAACAATCCGAACTACGATCTCAAGAGCGCGGATGTGAATGGGGACGGGCGTCCGGACCTGATCATCATGTACGAATCGTCAGGAGCGACGCGGTTCGCAGAGAGGGACGGGTCGATCGAGGTGTTTCTGAACCGCGGTACGGTTCCAGCGGGAATGAAGAAGTGAACTTTTTTGCTCTCTCGCGGACGACTCGCGTATACTCCGCCGATCGTTCCTCAGAAGGGCGTATGGGGATATCCCATAAAAAAGCAGTTCAGGTGTTGACTTCATGATGTTTTGGCTCTACCTTAGGGGCCGATTCGAAAAACCTGCTTCACGTTTCAAATTGCATTTTGAGCTCGGGAGGTGATTGTATCGTCCGGTACGGGTGAACGCTTACAATCAATCTGTCGAATTTTTTTCCATTCATGTGTAGGAGATATCAGATGAAGAAACTTCTCGTATGGGCCATGGGCGCCCTCCTCACCGCAGGCGCGGCATTCGCTGACGGACGTAACCTCGTCGCTCAGCCGAACGCCACGTTCCAGTTCGGTGTTGGTGGCGCCGCCATCGGGCCGACGACCACGAACAACGATGATAGCTGCGACATCAGCGTTGCTCCGGCCGCGACCCTCCTTCTGCCGTACTTCGAAGTCGAGCTCAACGAGCCGGCTACGACTGCGCAGACAACCCTCTGGACGATCACCAACGTCAGCGCTCTCCCGCAGATCGCTCACGTGACCGTCTGGACCGACTGGTCATTCCCGGTTCTCGACTTCAACTTGTTCCTGACCGGATATGACGTGCAGTCGATCAACATGTACGACATCATCGTACGTGGCGTCATTGCCCCGACCTCGGGCACGTCCAGCAACACGGACGAGGGTGATCGCTCGTTCTTCAACGACGACAACCCGAACTTCCAGGCATCCGCAATCGATCTGTGCGCGGTTCTGCCGGGAACGATCCCGACCTCGATCCAGAACGATCTGCGCACGTCGCTGACGGTTGGAACGTACTCGGGTTGCGGCTCGACCCGGATCGGTGGCAGCCACGCGAACGCGGCGATCGGTTACATCACGATCGACGTTTCCTCGCAGTGCTCCACGACCCTGCCGACGACCGCCAGCTACTACACTGGCGAGATCCTGTTCGACAACGTTCTCATCGGCGATTACATCCAGCTGAATCCGGATGCAACCACCGGTAACTACGCTGGCGGCAACCCGCTCGTTCACATCCGCGCAGTTCCGGAAGGTGGACCGGCTGGCTCCGTCCCGGGTACCAACCTCCCGTACACGTTCTATGACCGTTACACGCCGGCACTGTCGCGCCGCGCTGACCGTCGTCAGCCGCTGCCCTCAGCGTTCGCCGCTCGCTTCATCGCGGGTGGAACTGGCGCGTTCAACACCGACTTCAAGATCTGGCGCGAAGGTGTCACCACGGGTACTGCAGCTTGCGCGGCTTACGCCAGCAACTCGGCACTCGCGATCTCTGAGACGGTGAAGTTCGACGAACACGAAAACCCGACCACGCTTGCTGGTGGAATCATCATTTCGCCGGCTCCGTCGACCACCATCTCGTCGCCGGAAACCGCACGTCTGTCCAGCGCCGGTGGTACGTTCCCGCCGATCTCTGGTCTGGCTGGCGACGTTGCTGGCTGGGTGTACATGAACCTCAACAACGGTGGCGCAGTTGCTTACAGCTCCGCACGTCCGGGCTTCGGCGCTGGTGTCGGTACGACCAGCGTTGGTGCACGTCAGTCCCAGAACTGGGTCATCGTTGCGATGTCCGCCGAAGGTCGTTACGCGGTCGACTTCGATGCAGCATGGCTCGGCAATGGTTGCTCGCCGGCCGCTGGTATCACCACGCTTGATCCGGGGACTTCGTCCATCGGACCGGCTGGTGGCACCCCGGTTTGCCCGCAGCCGCTCGTTTGCGTCGCTCCGGCTGGCACGGTTCCGTACACCGGTACCAACGTCACCCCGTAGTTTTCGCTTCAGCGAAGTTGCTCCTTGGAGCGGGCCGGTTATCCGGCCCGCTCTTTTTTCGTTCTGCCATCAACTCCCACTCAGCGTGACTTCGGACGGTCGTCTCTCCAGGAGAGGGGCCACGGCCCGAGGCTTCGCTTCCAGCCGAGCGGTAAAACTCACGGTTGCAATCGAATCCACATTGGGTAAAATAAGTTTCTCGTTGTCGCGGTTAAAGCGGTAGTTCCATGTATGGGTGGGAGGGGTGTGCGAGTGAGAGAACCATCGCAATCCAGAGTTTGTCCGTCGCCGCGTCAAATCACAGGGGGATCAACCATGCTTTTCCGACTCGTTAGGACCGCAGTAGTTTCACTGACGCTGCTGTCCGTCGGGATTCCGGCGTTTGCTCAGGGATGGGCGCGACCAGCGAAGACCCAGAACACCGACGTGGTCTGCGCGACCTGCCCCGGCACGTACCGGAACAAATTGACGATCGGATATGGCGCGCCGATGAAGACGTACACCGGCCGGTACCTCGACTCGAATAACACCCGTGACTACCAGCAGACCTTTCGCACCGCGCGCGCGACCTACACTGGAGTTGCTCCAGAGCGGAAGCGTCTTTACATGCTGATCGGCAGCGCGCTCTTCGCTTACGACACTTCTACATTCTTCTCGCGGCTCGAAGCAGGTACCGCGATGACTCAGTCAACCAGTGCGCCGGTCAATCCGCGGAACGCCAGAAGTGGCGCTCCGGAAGAGTATCTGCAGATGGATCGGTTCTTCTACGCTGAGAACGGTTCAGGCTGGGTAACTCCGGTCATTGACGGCCAGGACCGCCTGTTCGGATTCGACTGGGATGATCGCAACCTGGTGTACCTCGCATACTCGATCTTCGGATGGGGCATCGTTCGCGACGATGGTGCGAACGGCGGCACGATCATGGATCCGGTCTATCAGAAGGTCGGCGAGCAGGGCGATCTCTCGCCCGCGTCGATCATGTCAGTGAAGGTCGGATCGTCGTACTACGCCCTGGTCTGCGAGGCGGGCATTGGCAATCTGACGCAGGTTTACAACACGACCAACGCTGCCGCTCCGACGCGCATGCCGGATCACCGCCGCGCCTTCTCGACGTTCGCCAAGTCCCAGGACGGAAGTCGCGTCGCCGTGATCGATGGCGACGGCCGACTGGCCATCTATGCCGCCGACGCGTTCGCCACCGGCGGTGGCGCCATCAAGACCCTCAACCCGACCGGCAATACCCGATTCACCGGCGTAGATACAGACGGAACCAACTTCTACGGAGTCACCGCGTCGTCGGGCAATCCGATGGTGCTCTGGACTCTCCGGGCCTCCGGCTCGACCTACACCGAGAGTTCGTTCAACAGCGGCATCTACTACAACTACGCCCCGAATGTCCGTTACGGCGCTGGCTACCTCACGCTTGCAGGCTACGAAGGCTCTCCGGTCGCGTCGTGGAACATCCGCATCTTCAAGCTTTCGGATTTCGTCCCGAAGGAAGTTGCGACCAACAACTATTTCAAGAATTACTACTACAGCTCTCCGACTCCTTACGTCCATCCTGAGTACATCAACATCACGGATTCGGTGGTCGTCAAGCAGGGCACGAAGTACTACCTGATCGTTTCCGCGAAAGGAATTGGCGACGTCTACGAGATTCAGGGAGCGGACTCGATCGATGTCTCCCTCAGGCGCGCGGGCGACGTGGTGAACCCGAATGCGAAGACTCCCGCCGGCGGCGGTCCGTTCTACGGCGACCGGTTCACGTTTGGATCGAGCTCGTCCAGCGGCACCTCAACCCCTGTGAACTGGAACTTCGGCAACCCGGAGGCGACAGACAACACCGCCCCTGGATCGACCGGATCGGACATCTCACATCAGTATTCAGGATTGACCACCCTTCCCGCGACACGCGCCGTCGAGGCTACTTCCAGCTCCGATTCCCAGGTCACCGGGTCGGTCAACGTCACGCTTGGCAAGCCGACACCGAGACTCGGACTGAAGGGAACGACCTTGCTGTTCACGCAGCCGGACGCTTCTTCGGCTGCGGCGATCGTGTCGAGCGATGAGTTCATAGACTCGAGCGATGGCGCCGTCGAAGGGCACTGCACGTCGTATACCCTCGACGGAACTACGGTAACGAAGACGATCCCGACAGGATCGGCCTCTGTGGGTGCCTGTGGTTCGCACTCGTTGCGCTTCGACGCAGTCTATGGTCCCTACACGGGCTCAGGGGCGACGCTGAGCAGCACCGCTACGCCTTACACAACGACGATCACCCCGATCGCCTACGGCGTGCAGCCGTTTGCCGCACGCATCGACTACGCGGGGAGTTCTACGAACATCGTGTTCAGCAGCGCTTCGCGTGCTTCGAGCAATGCAACCGACCTCCCGGGCGGATCCTCGACCGCGGTAACCTACACCTGGGAACTCCTGAACTCGAGCAACGTGCAGATCCTTGCCGGACCGACCGGCACCGCTGCGATTTCGGCAATCCCGACCTTCAGCGTTCCCAAGACGACCTTCGTCACCGCAGGAATCAAGGCCCGGCTGACGATCGTGGCTGCGTCGACGGCGGTTGGAGCTTCATGCTCGAACTTCCTCACATCCCAGGCGACGACGTCGTCGCTCAACGGTCCGGACGTTGTGGTTTCCAAGAGTGGCTGCGCGAATGTGGGAGCGGCCTGTACGCTGACCGCAACCTCACAGAGCAGCGCCAGCCAGAACGACTGGGTCTACAACTGGTCGATCGTCGGCAACAGCGCGGTCCCCGCGGGGAGCAATTCCACTTATTCTCCGGCCATCACCGCTGCAGGGAGTTACACGGCCCGGCTCCAGGTATCCAACGCGATCGGAGACAAGACGGTCGACACGCCGCTCAACGTCGCTCAACCGACCTGCGGAAGCAATCCGACGGTGAACAACCTCTCGATCGGCTTCAGTTCCGCAACGTCAACCTGCGGTAACTATACGGGCAGCCTCTGCAAGGCTGGCGAGACGATTACCTTCCAGTCAGTTCCCTTTGGCTACGTCCCCGATGTCTGCGATACCTGGGCCTGGAACTTCGGGGATGGCACTTCCTCCGACCTCAAGAAGCCGACGCATGCCTACAGCAGCAATGGCAGCTACCCGGTGAGGCTGACGATCGTCGGGGGTCTCGGTCAGGCCACCTTGAGCGGAACCGTGACGATCGGCACCCCCTACGTCCCGCCACCCGTCGTCCAACCGCCGCCGGTTGCGAGCTGTTCAACGATGGTTCCGGACACAAACATCTTCATTGATTTCTACAACAACGCCAGGACCTGCCTGCTCAACGGTGGGACCTGCACCACGAACGACTCGATCACCTTCACGATTGCAACCTACGGTTACAACACGAGCTGCGCGAACCACACCTATTCGTGGAGCGTGAATGGAAAGAGCGGCAACGCAGCTGCGATTTCCAATACGTTCACGCAGCCCGGCACGTACAACGTGCAGGTCAACGTCTCGAACGGAAGTCAGTCGGTAACGCTGCAGAAGAGCATCACCATCACCGGTACCAGCAGCGGTGGGTCGTGCCCGGCCATCGATCCAGGCCGCAACGTCTTCATCAACTTCTCGAATCCGGCGCAGACCTGCACCGTCAGCGGTGGCGCATGCGGAGTCGGTGAGAACATCGCCTTCAACGTCGCTGGCTTTGGATACAACTTCAGCTGCGGCACTCACACCTACGCGTGGCGATTCGGTGACAGCACGACTGCAAGCGGCCAGAGCACCGCGCATGGGTTCACAACACCGGGAACCTACAACGTGGAGGTCGACGTGAACAACGGAGGCGGAGTCGTCACGTTGAGGCAGGCGGTGACCGTTGGCGGCGCGCCCAACCCGTCGCAGCCCATTCCCGTGGCTTCGTTCACCTACGAAACGTTCGGCAGTGTGCTGACCTACAAGTTCACTCCTGCCGTCGACGTGGCCGACATCGTCACGAAGTGGACGTGGAACTTTGGCGATGGCACCACGACGGAGTCGACGGGTAAGATCCCGACGGCGCAGTACCACAGCTTCGCTGCAGCCGGTACCTACACGGTGACGCTCACGACGAAGGACGCAACGCGAACCTTCGCGCCAGTGACCAAGCAGATCGTCATCAGCGTGGCACCGCGTGGTGGGCGAGCGGTTAGAAAGTGGTAATCGATTCGATCTGAAATTCGCAATGGCGGGCCTTCGGGCCCGCCATTTTGTTTTTAGACGCCTCGTCTCACTGCTCCGTACAATGTCGCGAATGAACCCTGCCGTGCGTGCCGATCGGTTGACGAAGCACTACTCGATCTATCGCAAGCCCGCACACCGGCTCGTGGAACTGCTCACCGGTCTCCGGCGGCATACGGTCTTCCCGGCTCTGGATGACGTGTCGTTCGAAATCCAGAAGGGCGAGACGATCGGCATCGTCGGTCAGAACGGGGCCGGGAAGAGCACCCTGCTCAAGCTGCTCTGCCGCGTGACCGAGGCGACATCGGGAGCGCTCTCTACCGATGGAACCATCGCGTCGATCCTCGAACTGGGAACCGGGTTTCACCCGGAGTTCAGTGGACGGGACAATGCTGCACTGAACGCAGCGATCCTCGGCCTGTCTCCGGCCGAGGTGAAGCACAGGCTTCCGTCCATTCTCGAATTCTCCGAGCTCGGCGAGTTTCTCGATCGTCCGGTGAAGACGTATTCGTCGGGGATGTACATGCGCCTGGCGTTCTCGGTGGCCGTGAACGTCCATCCGGACATTCTCATCATCGACGAGGCTCTGGCGGTGGGGGACGGTCATTTTCAGAAGAAGTGCATCGACAAGATCCGCGAGTTTCAGGAGGCGGGCAGGACGATCCTCTTCTGCTCCCACGCCCTTTATTACGTCTCGTCGATCTGCGACCGGACGATGTGGATCGATCGCGGCCAGTTGAAAAGCATCGGACCCTCGCTCGAGGTCATTCACGAGTACGAGTCGTTTCTTCGTGACCAGGACCGCACGCACCCGGCGTCCGATGCAGCTCCCGCTCTCGAACGACCGCGGTCCCCTGTGCGCTTCGTCACCCTGGAAATCACCGATCGGAATGGCGAACGACGCGACCAGTTTGCGCGTGGAGAGGACATCCACGTCCGGGCTCGCGTCGAGGCGGACGATCCCTCCCAGCCGGTCCACATGCTGATCGGGATTCATCGAACATCAGACGATCTGCAGTGCTTCGCGGTGGGAACTCACGCAGACGGCATCGCTCCGCTTACCGGCAGCACCGCCTACGAGGTCACGATGCAGTTGAAGGCCGTGCCGCTCCTGCGAGGCGAGTACTCGATCCTCGCGTTCATCGGCGACGAGAATGCGATGGCGGTCTACGATCGCCGCGACCTGAGACCCGGGTTCACGATCCGTGGCGATCAGTATGAGATCGGCGTTCTTGCCGTGGAGCACGAATGGAAGCTGCAGCCGGCGCGCGATGCGGGCGGCCTGGCGGAAGTCCAGGGCCGGTGATGCTCACCCTGGTAATCGTCAACTACCGGTCGGCCGCTCTGGCGATCGAGGCGATCCGGACGGCACGACTCACCACGAAGCGGCCGCTGGAAATCATCGTGGTCGACAACACTGAATCACCGGGCGAAGCGGAGTTGCTGCGACCTCACGCCGATCGCCTGCTTTCACCGTTTCACAATCCTGGCTACGGAGCAGCCATCAACCTCGCCGCCATCGAAGCGCGCGGCGAAGTCATCATCGTTTCGAATCCAGACGTCGTGTTTGACGTGGATTCGCTCGACCTGCTCTGCGACGAGGTGGAGACGGGCGCGGGTGTCGCCGGTCCCGCGTTCTTCTGGGATACCGCGTTTACCTGGAGGATGCCACCCGCTGAAGTCCACACCGCAATCACGAAACTCGATGAAAGTGTGGCGACGCGACTGGCCTGGTGGCAGAAGCGAAGTGACCGGCGCAGGCTCGCGGCTCGGATCGCATTCTGGAGGCAGACCGGTTCGCATGACGCAGAGTCGCTTTCCGGTGCCGTGCTGGCGTTTCCGGCGGAGTTGCTGCGGAGGGAGCGGTTCGACGAACGCTACTTCCTCTACTTCGAAGAAACCGACCTCCTGCGAAGGTTGAGTCGGGCCGGGCATCAGATCCGCCACGTTCCGCAGGCCAGGTGCAGGCACCTGTTCAACCAGAGTGCGGGCGGCAATCCGCTGGCGTCGGGTACGTACGCGCGATCTGAGGCGGCGTATCACGCGAAGTGGAGCCCGCGGCCGATGCGATGGCTTGCGGAGGCGATTGCACGTCCCGCAGCGATCCCTGTCGTGCGAAGCGGATCGCTCACAGCCGATCGTGATGGGATGCTGGCCGAGGTCTCGCCATCGCCCGACTTTGCCGCTGCAGCGGGTGCATTCGTGCGGCCGGGACCCGTCACCGTTCCTGCCGAGATTCTTGCCTCGCTCCGGCAGATGAATCTTTTCCTCCGGCTTGTTGACCCGGCAACGCTGCAAGCCTCGGATGCCGTGCGCTGGTCCGACCGGGATGCCGGAGTGAAGCTCACGGGTGACGTCGTGCCGTTCTAGCGGGCTAGAATGCAGTCATGGCGCCGGTGAGCGTGTCGGTGGTGATTCCCCGTGCGACGGAGACAGGCATCCCCCTGTTTCGAGCAGGCCTGTCGGCGTACCTGCAGGGTGCGGGCATCTCGTTCGAGGTGATCGAGGCAGAAGGGAAGGATGCGGGCGTGGCGGTGAGGCGCGCGATTTCTGACTCCCGCGGCGACATCGTCGCGATTCCATCCCCGCGGACGGGCGGTCTCGAAGCGATCGGCAATGCCATCGCGATGGTCGATGGCGGCGTGGCGGATGCCGTGTTCGGCGTGACGAGCGCGACTCATGGTTCGCCGCTGATGAGGTCCCTGCTGGTTCCTGCGCTGCCCGACCCGCAGGCGGGCCTCATGGTGCTCTCGTCGGCAGCAGCGAAGTTCACTGCGGGCGAAGGGAAGCTGAATGGCGACGGGTGGGAGAACGAACTGGCCTACCTCGTGAACAAATACGGGTTCCGGGTCGAGATGCTCATGACTGCTCCAGCGGACGTGAGCATCGCCGGGCTGATGACCTGCGTACTCGCTGCGATCCAGGTCCGGCTGAACGATCGTAAGCTTGCGTATCGCGCCGCCCGCCGCTGTCCGGTCTGTTTTTCGCCGGACGTCTGGACCTGCGGGCAGGTTCCCGGCAACGTCGTCCGTGAGTGCCAGCGATGCCGGTGCCGGTACCTCGGCAACCTGGCGGAACTGCAGGACGAGAATCCTGTCCACCGCGTGCTCGAAGGGCACCGCGAGCCGGACGAGGACGTGCGCGAGGTTCACTCGGACAGCGCCCGTGAGAAAACCAGTTCCAGAAGACTTTCGGCAATCCGTCGCGAACTTCCTGCCCGTGCCCGCCTGCTGGAGATCGGCGTACGAGACGGCAGTTTCGGGACCCTGGCGGCGCGTGACTATGAATATGTCGGCATCGATCGCGCAACCGCCGCCACGCGTCACGCCCGCGGTCGCGGGCTGGAGGTGTATTGCGCGTCCCTGTCGAATTTCGTGAACACCGGTCCGGCGTTCGATGCAGCCGCCATCTATCACGTGCTCGAGAGCATGCCCGACCCGCATGACGCCATGTCGCGCGTGAAAGACCTGCTGCGGCCGGGAGGGGTCCTGTTCCTCACCGCCTTCGACACGGAGGGCCTGTTCTACGTCATGACCGAACGACAGCGGATGAGCGCGAATTTTCAGGCGCACCTGATTCTCTTTTCGCGATCCGCCGTGATCGAACTCCTGGAACGTTCCGGGTTCGAGATCGTGTCGGTCGGGCCGGACTTCGTGTATCGCGACCAGAAGGTAATCCGGCACTGGCTCGCGCAGCGTTCGCGGCTCGTTTCGTTTTGCGGGTCGCTCGTCATGGCCCTTGCGCCAGATCCGGTGCTGGTCTCATCTGCGTCAATCAACATCGTGGCGCGGCGGCGATCGGGACACAATCTGAACCGCCGGGTCATGCGAGCCGCCGAGCCGACGCATGTCCGCTGAACCAACTCCGCGTTTCACGGTCCGGGCGTACGAGTCCGGAGACGAGACGCAGATTCTCGAGCTCTTCAGGCGCTCGTTCTTTCACGAAAGGGCGCTGCAGCACTGGCGCTGGAAGTTTCAGCGGAATCCGTATGGGAACGAGAGGATCAGCCTGGCCTTTGATGCGAACAGCGGTCTGGTTGGTCAGTACACCGGATACCCGGTTCCGTTCGTCATGGACGGAAAGGACTACGTCGCGCATCAGATCGGCGACACGATGACCGATCCTGCCGTTCGCAGTGTCGGACGCGGACGCACGAGCATCCTCGCACGCACCACCTATGACTTCTACGACCGGTTCTGCCGGGACCGCGTCGCGTTCAACTACGGATTCAATGTCGGAAACATTCAGAAGTTCTGTGAGCGCTTCCTCGACATCCTGCGCGTGGAGTCGGTGCCGTATCGGGTCCGCGACCTGGCGACGGATCCGATCGACGCCATTTCGCGCCGGGAGCGTCTGTTGCGCGGCTATCAGTTGGAACTCGTTACGAAACCCGGGACAGAGTTCGACGAGTTCTTCCGGCGGGTGAGGGCGGAGTATCGGTTTCTGGTTCGTCGTGATCGCCAATATCTGCAGTGGCGGTACTTCGACTGCCCCGACACGACCTACCGCCTCGTGGCGATCCGAAAGTGGACCCGACTGGTGGGATGGATCGTCTTCCGGGTGCGGGAGGACCGTTTCACGATCGGCGACGCGCTGTTCGACCGGCGCTTCGAAGATGCGCCGGAAGTGCTGTTGCGGCACGTGGTGCCCTCTCAACCAGTCAACTCGATGGAAGGATGGTTTCCAGCGCGACCCGAGTGGTTCAGTCGCGTACTTTCAGACCTTCGCTTCGAGAGCCGGCCGGATCCCAGCGACCTCGCGTTGATGTGCTCTCCGTTCGAGATGGGGGGCGCGGTGGAACGGATCCGGAGTTCGCTCTATTACACGATGGGCGACAGCGACCTGTTTTGAGACGGGGCTGGTTCGTCTCGTGCAATAACCGCACTGAGCAGTCTGTAAAATGAGCATCGAATGAACGAGTTGGGATCCAGCGAGCGGCCTAAGAGGCTCGCCGAAGTGGAGCGGAAACGGGTCCTCGTGATCGACGATGACCTGCCACTGCGGGGCATGCTGGCGGCGGCGCTCGACAAGCATGGCTACCAGGTCCTGCTGGCCGGCGACGGCGCCGAGGGGCTGAGGGCTCTGATGATCCACCGGCCGGACGTGGTCCTGCTCGACCTGGCAATGCCCGAGGTCAACGGCTGGGACTTCCTGCAGCGGCTGAAGGAGAGTGGGCGTCTGGGCCAGATTCCGATCATCGTGCTGTCTGCGCACCTTCGGATCGAACCACAGGCAATCCTGCAGATGGGAGTTTCGGCAATCCTGCCGAAGCCGTTCAACCTTCCCGAACTGCTCGACCTGATCGACGCGCTGAGCCATTGAGCACGCCCGTCCAGCGTCTTGCCTCGCGGTTCGAATCGCGGTTCCTGCGCAACTACGTCAGGACGAAAGTGGCCACGGATCCGGTCTACGCCGCGGTCCTCGATCGACTGACCGGCCACGCGCACCCGATCGTGGACGTTGGTTGCGGGATCGGACTCCTCTCCTTCTACCTGCGTGAACATGGGTGTGACCTTCCCGTCATCGGCATCGATCACGATGCGGCGAAGGTGGCGGCTGCGAACGTCATTGCTCCCGCGTATCACGGCCTCCAGTTCAGAGTCGCCGATGCGAGGACTGACCTTCCGGCTGGACACAGCGTCGTGATGCTCGACCTTCTCCACTACTTCACCACCGAGACACAGCAGCAGATACTCACGCGCGCAGCCTCGGTGATCCCGCCGGGGGGGCTGCTGATCATCCGCGACGCGGTCCACGACGACTCCTGGCGATACCGCCTCACGTGGCTGCAGGAGAGTTTCTCGCGTTCGGTCCGGTGGCTGAAGGCCGAGCGTCTCTGGTTTCCGAGCCGCGAGATGATCGTCGAGACCATGGTGCGACACGGCTTCGAGTCGGAGGTAATTCCGATGTGGGGGCGAACCCCGTTCAACAACTATCTGTTCGTCTTCAGGCGGTCGTCGGCGGGAATCACGAATCGATAGCCGAGTGCCTGCGCATCATCGATCACACGGCTCAGCACCGCGGTCGAATAGCTCCGACCCTGATGCAGCACGATGATCGAGCCGGGCGCGAGATGGGGCGTGATCCGTCGCGAGATCTCGTCTGGATCTGAAATCACCGCATCGAACCCTCTCACGCTCCAGCCGATCAGGCGCATTCGCGCCCGGTCGAGGACGGGATGGACAAACGGATTCTTCATTCCGACCGGCGCGCGAAACCACGTCGGGCGCTGTCCCGTAACCGACTGGAGGGACTGATTGCACTCCTCCACCTCGCGGGTGATCGCGTGCGGAGGCAGACACCAGAATGATCCACTCGGGTGCGTCTGTGAGTGATTGGCGACACTGTGTCCGGCGGCGATCATGTCGTGGATCAACTGCGGCTCCGCCTTCGCCAGGGAGCCTTTAACGAAGAACGTGGCCGCGACATCCTTCTGCGCGAACAGTTGGAGCACTGCGCCGGTGTCTGCAGTCGGTCCGTCATCGATGGTGAGCCACAGTTCCCGTTCTCCGGTCTCGAACCGGGTCACGACCGGCCCGAGCCACTGCACGTTGGGCCGCAGGGTCGGGTAGAGGATGAGGGCGTGCGAGAGCGCCAGCAGCATCACGGCGCCAGCGGGTGAGTGGCTCCACAAGGCGAGCGCCAGCAGCGGCGCGGCGAGGGCGAACCCCATGATCAGGCGTCGCATCATTCGACTGCCGCGTAATCCGCTTCGAGCTTTGCCACGCGACCGCGGATCAGGAACAGGATCACCATCGCCAGGGCGTTGATTGACGCGGCGGCCAGGGTCATCAGCGCGATGATTCGCGTGACAGGACGCCCGCGCAGAAAGGCCAGCACTGAAGCAGCAAGAAAGATCCACTGAATCACGCGTGAATTGAACGGAACGTGGTTGGTCTTGCGGACGAAGATCGGGGCGAGGCAGAGCCCGGAGAAAAAGAAGAGCAGGTGGATGATGACCGGCGCCATCGGAAGAGCGATGATCAGAGCCACGGGCAGAGTCGTCCAGTAGAGAAGGAGATCGACGGTGTAGTGCACTGTCATGACGTAGGACCAGATCGCGATCATGTAGACCTCCATCGTGCTCTGATGACGGTCGGTGGCGAACATGTGTGGTTCCACGGGAACCACGGGCGTTGAGAACCGCAGCCGGAGGTAGGCGAAGAGCCGGAAGAAGGAGAGGTCGAAGCGGGATGGGAGCCATCGCGCCTCCATTCGATTGCGTGCGAACTTCACTGCGGCGGCGCCTCACTCGCGAACGGCTCAAATGCGAACCACTGGTGCCAGCTCTTCGCGATCGCCCGTTCCAGTTCGGCGGCCCAGGCGTCAACCGCGACTTGAATGTCGTCATCGCGGCGGCGGCTGACCCGTTCCAGGACGATCGGTGGACGAGCGACGAGCCGGTAGTGGCGGCGACCGCGCCGGATCACGAACAGCGGGTAGATCGGAACGCGCGCTGCCATGGCCAGGGCGAACGGCCCGGCCGGCAGCTCGGTTGGCAGGCCGAACAATCGTGTCGTGAACCCGCTGATTCCGTGCGTCACACGATCGCCCTGGATGGCCACAATCTCGCCCCGTCGCGCCGCGTCGAGCAGCTCGAAGGCGAGGTCGGTGGAGTTGGTGTTGAAGTCGATCCGGAATGCATTGCCCGTGGTCGTTTCGTGGTGCGAGGCTTCGAACGTCTGGGTCGCAGGATCGACCTCAGGCGCGCGTACCATCAGGATCTTGCGATCGGTCATCGCCGCGAAGAGGTGCGCTCCGAGGTCGTAACTCCCCATGTGAGCGGTCAGCACGATCGCGCCCCCCTCCCGTCCCACCATCGACAGAAAGTTTTCGTAGCCGTCGAACTCCCAGTCCGGAACGACGCGCAGTTCCTTGAAGCGCATTGTCTCGGTGATCGACCAGGCGAAGTTCCAGAAGACGATGTAGGTGCGAAAAAAGTTCGTGAAGTCGTTCGATCCCCGGATGATCGCGCGGAGGTTGATCATGACGCCCCGTCGAACCGATCCGCTCAGCACGAATAACAGGGTCCAGGAGGCGATCGCGATCGGCTCGAGCCACACCGGTACATTCAGGCAGGCCCAGCGCAGGAACTGCCGCCAGAACACGCCCCGCACGCTGAAGCCGCGTAGAAGCCTGAGGGTCACGTGCGCATGATATCGCCCAGCTTGCGGGTGGTGGAGGTCAGCCGCGGGCGAAGAGAGGCAAAGAGCTGGCTGGAGAGCAGGCGTTCATCCCCTGGATAGGTGGGAACGAAGGCAAGCGGAAAGCGATCGAAGATTTCGGCGTCGGTCCGTTTTCGAAGGGACTGAACCTGGCTGCGCTTCTCTGCCAGACGCTGCTCGTTGTTGAAGATCCAGTCGATCGCCCGGAATTGCATCGCGGTCAGAGGATCGTCGATTGCAGCGATGGGCGCGGCACCAGCGAGCCGGGATCGAAGGCGCCGGAACACGGACGGCGACGTGCTCCCGGTGGTGAGCTGATTCCCGGCAAAGGGTCCCCGTTTCAGCTCCGTCGCGCGCGGATTACGCTCGGTGATGTAGTTGTGCAATCGATGCAGGTAACTGTAGAAGATCGCTCCCGCCGCTTCGCGCCAGACGTCCTCTCCGTAGTTCTTGATCACGGTCTGCAGAGCGTTGCGTTCGAAGAGGACTCCACGCTCGAAGTTCCCGAGCCGATTGCTGGTGGAACTCGACTCGTGACGGACCACGGCGTGCGGAGCGAAGAGGATGCGATGCCCTGCGATCCAGGAGCGCCAGCCGAAATCGACGTCTTCGAGATAGGCGAAGTAGTCGTCGTCGAACCCGCCGAGAGTCTCCAGCGCCGCGCGTTTCGAGATCATGTTGCCGCCGCAGGCGAAGAGCAGTTCCGCACCGTCCGCTGGTTCGGCTCGCTCTCCCAGGGGATAGCGGAAGCCCTCCTGAAATGCGTGACCGTCGAACGTCA
>JBKJVD010000085.1:0-3946 GCA_046590585.1 Thermoanaerobaculia bacterium
ATCTGGTCGAAGGGTTCAGCGGACTGCCGGTCTTCGCCGGTGGTCATGGCGGCCCGGTCGTGCTGACCGCCATGACGGCTGGCTACCTGTTTTCCTACCCGCTGGCTTCATGGGTAGCGGGCCGGTTCTCGGAACTTGGATGGGGACATCGTGTCGTCCGCTCGACGATCGGCATGCTCGCCGCGCTCGGCGTCATCTACCTCGGCGGCTGGTCGTGGCTCTCCACGTTCTCGAATGCGCGGACCGCGTTCATGCTCGGCGTCGCTCCGTTCATCGCCGCCGACATCGTCAAGGTCGCCCTCGGAGCAGCGCTGCTCCCCTACGCAGAAAAAATCATCGCCCGCACAACGCTCGAATCGTGAGCTCTCGCCGTTGATCACATTCCGGTGCCGGCAGCGATGCCGCATTTTTTGTGTCCCCGAAGCAGGCCCGTTTCAGTCGAGACCGATGTAGCCGGGTCGAGGATCGATCGGGATGTCATGGGCCCCCGCAACCGTGCCATCGACGTAACTCGCTCGTGTACCCCTTCTCCCGTCGCAACGGGAGAAGGTGGCCGAAGGCCGGATGAGGGCGTGCACCCAGGTCGTCCGGATGAGAGAAGCCCGTGGCGGCAAGACATTCGTCGTATCCACGAGGGCAGGAGGAGCAACAGGGTTCCCTCATCCGGCCTCTGGCCACCTTCTCCCGCTGCGGCAGGAGAAGGGGTACTTGCATGATTTCCGTCGCTTCAACCGGCCTCGGTCTTCCGCGAGTTTCTTAACCTCAGATCGCCACCGAGCGCGGGAGGAGAACTTACGCTCACTGAAAACAAGGTCTCACGGAAAAGGGCCGGCGTCTCCACCGGCCCCTTGTTCCAATGTCAATCGTGACTCAGCCCGGTTGCCCCACCGGCTCGCTGCTCGGCTGCGCGGGTTCCGGCTCGGGAAGTGGCTTGGAGTCCCGGCCGGCGCGTTCGGTCGTCTTCTGCTCGGCCGCCGAACGATCCAGCAGCGCAATCTTCAGCACGTCTTCCACATGCTCGACGAAAAAGAATGTCATGTCGCGCTTGATTGGTTCCGGCACGTCCACGAGGTCGCGCTCGTTGAGCTTCGGCAGGATGATCGTGTTGATCTTGGCTGCACGGGCGGCGAGCACCTTCTCCTTCACGCCGCCGATCGGCAGGACTTCGCCGCGCAGCGTGACTTCACCGGTCATCGCGACGTTCCTCTTGACCGGACGTCCCGTGAGCACGGAGATGATCGCGCTGGTGATGGTGATTCCTGCCGACGGGCCATCCTTCGGAATCGCTCCGGCCGGAACGTGGATGTGGATGTCGTGCGTCTCGAAGTAATCGGCCGGGATGCCCTGCTCATCGGCGTGAGCGCGCGCATAAGTGAGCGCGGCCTGAGCTGATTCCTTCATCACCTCGCCCAGCTGACCAGTGAGTTGCAGCTTGCCTTTCCCACGAACGGCGATCGCTTCGATGAAGAGAATGTCGCCGCCGACGGCGGTCCAGGCCAGGCCAGTAGCAACGCCAACCTGATCGCGTTCGAGTAACTCTTCGGCGAAGTGCTTCATGGCGCCGAGGAACTTCTCGACGTTCGCATCGGTGACGCGGTACTTCTCGTCGATCTTTCCTTCCGCTACCTGCACGGCAATCTTGCGGCAGACGGTGCCGATCTCGCGTTCGAGATTTCGTAGACCTGCTTCCTTCGTGTAGCCCGTGATGATCCGCATGACGCCGGAATCGGTCCAGGCAACTTCAATCTTGTCGATTCCGTTCTCTTCCATCTGCTTGGGGATGATGTGTGTCTTCGCAATCATCAGCTTCTCTTCATCGGTGTACCCGGAGAGGCGGATGACTTCCATGCGATCGAGGAAAGCCGGCTGAATCGTGTCGAGCACGTTGGCCGTGACGATGAACATCACGTTGGAAAGATCGTAGGGAACGCCGAGGTAGTGATCGCGGAACGAGTAGTTCTGTTCCGGGTCGAGCACCTCGAGGAGCGCCGACGACGGATCGCCGCGGTAGTCCGCACCGATCTTGTCGACTTCGTCGAGCATGAAAACCGGATTTCCGGTGCCCGTCTGATTGATGCCCTGGATGATGCGGCCCGGCAGCGCGCCAACATAGGTACGGCGATGCCCGCGAATCTCGGCCTCATCGCGCACGCCGCCGAGGGAGATGCGAATGAATTTACGATCGAGGGCACGAGCGATGGAGCGGCCGAGCGAGGTCTTGCCGACGCCGGGAGGTCCGACGAAACAGAGAATCGGCCCCTTCATCTTGGAGCCCTTAAGCTTGCGAACGGCCAGGTATTCGAGGATGCGTTCCTTGATCTTCTCGAGGTCGTAGTGATCTTCGTCGAGGATCTCGCGGGCGCGAGCCAGGTCGTGGTTGTCAGCCGACTGAATCCCCCAGGGCAGGCCGGTCATCCAGTCGAGATAGGTGCGGATGATCGAGGTCTCGGCGGAGTCGGGATGCGACCGTTCGAGGCGCTTGATCTGCTTTTCGATCTCGTCCTTCGCTTCGGAAGTGATCTGCTTCTCTTCCAGTTTCTTGCGATAGTTCTCAACTTCCTCGGCCAGCTCTTCGCCTTCGCCGAGTTCCGACTGGATCGCCTTGAGCTGCTGGCGCAGGAAGTACTCGCGCTGGCTCTTGTTCATCTCGCCCTGCGCGGCGCTGGAGATTTCCTGCTGCATGGTGAGGAGGTTGATCTCCCGCGTCAGCAGTTCGTTGACCTTCTTGAGCCGTTCGATCGGATCGACCGTCTCGAGAATGTGCTGCGCCTCTTCGAGCTTCAGATCGAGATTCGACGCTGCGAGATCGGTGAGCCGCGCAGGATCGTCGAGATTTGCAGCGATGACCATCACTTCCGGCGAGATGTTTTTGCCGAGGGAAACGGCGCGGTCGAGGTTCTGCTTCACCGCCCGGATCAACGCCTCCACTTCGAGTGAGCGATCCTTCGTCACCGGCTCCTCGATCCTCGTGATCTTGGCCTTGAAGAACGGAGCGGTCTGGATGAAGTAATCGATGCGTGCGCGGGAAAGTCCCTGCACCAGGATGCGGATGCGCCCGTCCGGGAGCTTGAGCATCCGCATGATGATCGCCACGGTGCCGACGCGGTACAGGTCGTCCTCACCCGGATCTTCGTTTTGAAAGTCCTTCTGTGCCGTCAGCATGATGACCCGGTTCTCGGCCAGCGCCTGGTCGACCGCATTGATCGACTTTTCGCGCGACACCGAAAGCGGCACGATGATGAATGGAAAGATCACCAGGTCCTTGAGCGGCAGGACCGGCAACACATCCGGGATCTTGATCGCCTCTTCTTTGGCGGATTCGTTCGCTTCCGTCATCTCCACCTCTCGTCGGGAAGACCTTCCCGGCGTGCTGCAATGGCTGTTCCCGGCTCATCCGTATCCGGGTCGGCCACAACCCCATCAGGCCTGCCTGACGGTTCGTATGGAATCGCTCACTTCAACCCATGCAACTCTTTGACGAATGCGTCGACGTCTTCAAATCTACGGTAGACCGATGCGAAGCGGACGTACGCGACCGGATCCAGGTCACGAAGACGCTCCATCACCGCCGTCCCGAGTTGCTGGCTCGACAGTTCCCGATCTCCCGAATCGTGCATCGACGCTTCGATCGAATCGGCCATTCGCTCGAGTTCAGCCTGCGGAACCGGACGTTTCCTGCAGGCGACCTGCAATCCCCGCATCAGTTTCTCGCGATCGTACGGTTCGCGACGCTGATCCCGTTTCACCACCTGGTACTGAAGCGATTCGATTTTCTCGTAGCTGGTAAATCGCCGGGCGCACTGGACACACTCGCGCCTTCGACGGATCGCGTCCCCTTCGCGGCTTTCCCGCGAGTCGACCACTCTGTCCTCGGTGTTTCCGCAGTACGGGCACCGCATAGGGGCGTCATATCACAACCAGGTAAGTGAGGGGGGCGAAAGGGGGG
>JBKJVD010000140.1:0-5156 GCA_046590585.1 Thermoanaerobaculia bacterium
GTGTCTGGATGATCGACACCTGAGCCGCGGACACTCGCGGAGACCCCAGGGACGCGTCCATTCGGAATCGATCGCTGCGCTGAGTCGGTCCCGCTTCCCGACAACGGCGTCGTAACCAGGGTTGAACGATCGGATCGTGCCCGAAAAACAAAGACCTGGCCCCTAACCGACTAACGGTAACGGTATACGGAACGGACGCACACAACCAACCCGCATCTGCTGAACGGCGGGATCGCGCCCGGAGAATGAAGAAGTGGCCCTGGCGGAGGGACGTTGGCGCGTAACGAAGACCTGGACCCCTGTGGCGGGGATGTGGCCCGGGCTACTGACCCTCGCAGAAAGACCGCATGCCGCGCCAATTCGGAATCGATCGCTGCGCGGAGTCGGTCACGCTCCCAACAACGGCGTCGTAACTTGGGTTAGACGATTGGATCGTGCACGAAAAACAAAGACCTGGCCCCAACGGACTTAACGGACTCCGCAACGGCTAGCGGTAGGATCGCGACCGGAAAATGGAAAATGAAGACGTGGCCCTCGCTGAGACGTTGGCGGAGGAACGTTGGCGTGTAACGAAGACTTGGCCCCTGCCGCTGGTGGATGGGGTATGCGCTCGGGGGTTGACCGATCGACACGCGTCCACTTGAACTTCAACGCGCCTCCCTAAATCTGGGGGAAATCAACTGGCGATAGTCGATTCCAGGTTCGCGGCGCGTAGTTCCTGTTGCTCATCGCTCGAAAGAATGTTCTCCACGTCGATCAGGAGCAGGACCTCGTTTTCCATTTTGATGACCGAGATCAGCAACTCTCCGCGGATGCCTCGAACGAGGGCGGGAGGGGGAAGGAAGGCTTCGGTGTTCAACGTGACGATGCGTCGGACTTCATCGACTTTCAGGCCGATGAACCCGAACGTGCTGTAGGTCACCAGAATGAAGGGCTGGTCTGCGCGCTCGCTTCCGCCGGGGTAGAGCCGGTCGCGCAGATCGACGATCGGGATGACTTCGTTCCGGAGAACGATGATCCCTTCGATGAATGCGGACGCCGTGGGCACTGATGTCGATCCGGTGTAGGGGATGATCTGCCTCACCGCCATGATGTCGAGCACGAACGTCTCGCGTCCTACGCGGAACGTGATCATGCGGAGCTCTCTGGATTCGACGGTCATCGTTGGTGCCTGCAGGAGCTGATTTCCGAGTCTCAGTTTCGTACCCGGAACTTCCGGACTTCCTCATCGAGACTGCGAATCGCGTCATTGAGCAGGGAAATCGCCTGACTCATGTCGCCCGCAGTGTTCCGGTTCGAGTCGGCAATCGCGCGGACCTGTTCCATGGTCGTCACGATCCGTTCACTTTCCGTCGATTGACTTGCGGCGACCTGGAAAATCTCGTGGATCATCTCGATCATGCGTTCGGCGGACGTCGAGATCATGGACGATCCCGATTTCTGCTCGATCATTGCCTGGCGAACGTACCTGGTCACCTCGCGCATCGATTCAACCGCACGCATGATGTGACTCGAACCCTGCGCCTGCTGGCGCGTAGCCGAATTGATCTGGCCCACCATCTCCTGGAGCTTTTCCACGGAGCGCGTAACGTTCTCGCTACCCTGGGCCTGCTCGCGCGTCGCATTCGCGATCTCTTTGCCCATCCCCGAAGCCTTCGTGGCAGTGTCGAGGATGTTCGTGAGCGCTTTGCCCGCCTGGTGCGACAGGTCGACGCCGTGTTCTACCAGTTGAGAACCAGACGTCATGGTCGTCAACGCGTTCCCGACTTCTTCCTGTACGGCGCGGATGAGAGTGGCGATATCGCGGGTCGAGGAAGCGGTTCGTTCGGACAGCTCGCGAATCTCCGCAGCAACGACGGAGAAGCCCTTGCCGTACTCGCCTGCCTGCGCCGCGAGGATCGCCGCATTCAGCGCCAGCAGATTCGTCTGCTCTGCCACATCCTCGATGACATTGAGAATCTTACCGATGGCAATGGACCGATCGCCCAGGCGCGACACCACCACGTTCGAGGCCGCGACCGAATGGCGGATCTGTTCCATTCCCTCGATCGTTTCACGCACGGCGCGCATACCGCTCTCGGCGGCATCCGCGACGGCGACCGTGAGGTTATAGGACAACGCCGCGTGGGCTTCGACCTGGGCAATCGAAGCGCTCATCTCCACCATCGAAGAGGAGGTGTCCGTGACGAAGTTGGTGAGATAGACGACGTTCTGGTCGACCTCGTTGATCGAGGACACCATCTGCGTCGTCGCCGAGGCCGTTTCCTCGACGGATTCGAAGAGGGTGTCGGTGTGCCTGCTGACCTCTTCCATGGAGGCCACCATCTCCAACATGGACGAGGAAGTTTCTTCCGACGATGCCGACAGAGCTTCGACGTTGTCGGTGATCTTTCGTACCCCGTTATTCAGTTGGTCGATGGAGTGATAGGTGTCATCGATGACCGAGCGCTGCTCGTCGACACGGTCAACGACCGCCTGGGACCGGGACCCTACCGTTTCGACTACGGACTTGAGCTTCGATTGCGACATCACGAGGCTCTTGACGGTTCGTTCGAGATTCGCAGCCATCGAGTTGAAGGCTTCGCCGAGCCGACCCATCTCATCGCCGGTATTCACTTCCACCCGTTGTGTGAGATCTCCCTCAGCGACCTTGCGGGCGATGTCCACGAGCGACAGGAGCGGAGCGATGATCACGCGGGAGGCAACGACGCCGAGTCCGATGGCGATCGCGACCGCGATGAGCGTCAGCGCGATGTTCGCGTTGCGTAGCGACGCCAGCGCTTCGCGCGCGTGGCGGTCGTTCGTCATCAGGCGGAAAAATCCTCGAGGGGTGGCGGTGGCGTCCCCTTTCCCCGCAAACGCGACCACGAAGAGGTGCTGGCCAGATCCGAGGTCAACCTGCGACTCGCGTTGTAATTTTCTACCCAGCAGCGCTGCAGGGACCGCCGACTCCCGCGCCGCGGCGAGAACTTTCCCGTCGGAGTCCACAAAGTCGGCGTACTCGACCGACTGGTTCTCACCGAGATCGTTCACGATCGTTTTCAGATTGTCCGTCATGCCGGACAGGACGTAATATCCGGCAGTCGATTCAACCGTCTTCGCGATCACCGCTCCCTGATCGACGGTTTGCTCCAGCATCGGCTTCCGAATCAGCCGAGGCTCGACGAAGAGCAGAACGAGCGCAATGAGCATCGTCGGAGCCACAAACGCCGCGATGAACTTCGCCCGGAGACCGGTCCGGGTTTCGGACTGAACAGTGAGATTCCCTTCGCGCATAGAACCGCGCGAGTTTAACAGCACGCCGGTGGGGAGCGTCGAATCATTCGAACGCAAACCTTCCGCTCATCCGCTGTATCATTCGCCCGCATGCCGCTCATTCGCTGCCCGAGGTGTGGACAGGCTTATGACGTTCCAGGCGTGATCGCGGTCCGCCTTGCGAACGCGATTGCTGCCTGTCACTGCGGTGAATGGATCGCCGGAAGCAAGGCTGCGGTGCTGGCGCGGATGCTCAACCCCGCCGAGATCAAGCAGGTCGATCTGCAACCGTACCTTGCTAACGCGCCGGTCGCACCGGAGGCTCTTCCTGCGTTCCAACCCACGCCGGCTACCAACCCCCGGTCCCTGCGCGTGACCGCGCCCGGATCCATCGCCGCGGTGGACGGCGTATTCACCATTCTGGAGCATCCGTTCTGGATCGGCCGCCGTGGCTGCCACGTCGAATTCGATCAGGGTGACCTCTCAATCCGCCACTGTTCGATCGTGCTCCGGGGAGTCGACCTGGTTCTCCGCGACGGCGACTCGCACACTGGTACCTTCTTCGACGGGGTGGAGATCACCGAGTGCACGATTCCGGACGGACCTCACTTGCTGCGAGTCGGGGACGCTCTCATTACCGTAGAACCGACTGGACAGGAAGGGACACCAGTCGGGCCGCTCGCCGTTCCCGATACGACGCTCGATGACGAGCGGATGGTGCGTGCGCTCCTGGCAAAGAAGTCGGCGAGCCTTCCAAAGAGGGCCATCCTCATCTGCATCGAAGGAGCTCTCAGCGGCCAGGAATTCGAAATCCCTCCCACAGGCCTCGTCGTCGGCCGCGAGGGACACGTACGCGTACCGGATGAGTTTCTTTCCCGGAAGCATTTTGAAGTGCTGCCTGACGAGGCTGGGCTGATGCGGGTGCGAGACCTGGGAAGCCGGAATGGAACGTTTCTCAACACGCTCCCGGCTCAGTTCACGCAGGTTCACGCGGGCGACGAGATCCGGGCCGGCGTGAACCGATTCCGGATTGAACTGAGAGCCTGACGAACTCCTCTCTCCGCTTTCGTGAGCCGCGTCACCCCGACGGGCTCCCGACGGTGCTAGATTATCCACGTTACGAAATGAGGGATGGAATGAAGAACTCAATCATCACGTGCCTGGCTGCAATGCTGTTCCTTTCGTC
The DNA here is from genome assembly GCA_046590585.1 of Thermoanaerobaculia bacterium. GTDB lineage: Bacteria > Acidobacteriota > Thermoanaerobaculia > Gp7-AA8 > Gp7-AA8 > JBKJVD01. The sequence continues at coordinate 4,442 of JBKJVD010000140.1, forward strand.
GAGTGCATTCGCACAGAAACCTTCCGTCGGCGTTGCCGAGTTCAAAAACGACACGGCCGCAAGCTGGTGGTACTCGGACGTGGGGCGCGACCTTGCCGGAATGCTGACGAACGAGTTGGCCGCAACCGGGAAATTCAAAATCGTGGAACGAGCCAAACTCGGGCCGGTCCTCGACGAGCAGAATCTCTCAGAGTCAGGCCGTGTCAGCAAGTCGTCGGGGGCGAAAATCGGCAAGCTGACAGGAGCGAAGTATCTCGTCTTCGCCACTGTGTCGGCGTTTGACACGAAGTCGCGCGGAACGGGGGGCAACATTTCGATCCGTGGAATCGCAATCGGCGGCAAGAAGGAAGAGGCTTACCTGGCCGTCGATCTGCGCGTCGTCGATACGACGACTGGCGAGGTGGAGTACGTTCGCACGGTCGAGGCTCGCTCGAGCAGTTACGGCGTATCCGGCGGGTACTATCGCGGCGGCCTGGCCGGTGACCTCGGCAAGTACGAAAACACGCCAGTCGGAAAGGCAATCCGCGGTGTGGTGATTGAAATCACCGACTATCTCGTCTGCGCGATGGTCGACCAGGACGACTGCATGCAGGAATTCGGGGCGAAAGAAAAATCGCGCCGCGACAAGACGAAGAAGTCGATCAAGCTTGATTGATTCCTCGGGGTTCCTCGGGGTTCCTCGGGGTTCCTCGGGGTTCCTCGGGGTTCCTCGGGG
>JBKJVD010000016.1:0-10056 GCA_046590585.1 Thermoanaerobaculia bacterium
ATCAGCGGCAAGCCGATCTGGATCGACGCAACCGTCGCCAACCAGGGTGGCAGCCTCCTCGACCTCGATACTCCGGGCGACGAGCGCGCGCTCCTCGTGCGCGCGGAATCGAACGCGCTGACGCCGGTGGTGGTGACGTCGCGCGGACAACTCACAATCGATGAGCGGTACGATATCGACGACAAGGCCGGGAACGCCACACTCGAGGTGGTCAGCCATTATAGCGGCGCGGAAGCAGACGCCATGCGCGCCGCCGTCGCCACGATGTCTCCACGCGACCTCGCACGCGAACGCATCAACGCGATTGCCGCGAACCACCCGCGCGTAGTAGCCACCTCCGCTCCGCGAGTCGAGGACGATCGCGAGCGCAACCTCCTCAACGTCCACGAGCGTTACAGCATCAGCGACCTCTTCGCCTCGGGTCACTGGATCTACCGGCCACGCGAACTCACGCCTCACCTGGGCAATCCAGAGACGCTGGTCCGTTCGATGCCGCTCTCAATCTCCTACCCGCTCGACGTGCGCCAAAACGTCACAATCAAGTTCAGGAGACCGCCGGACGTCTCGCCCGCAAGCGAAGTCATCGACACTCCCGCCCTGCGCTTCCAACGTTCGAGTGATCTCAACGGGTCGATCCTGACGCTGCACTATCGCGTGACCGCGCGCCGCGACTTTGTTGCGGCCAGGGAGATTCCGGCTCACATCGCCAAGCTCGAGGAGATCCGCCGGTCTGCCTCGTTCGACATCCGCCTGCCCGACGGAATGTCGACCGCTTCATCCCTCACGCTCGGTTCCGGCAGCAGATCGTCACGAGGAGCCTGGATCCTGAGCGCAGTCGTTGCCCTGCTCGCAATCGTCTCGTTGTTCGCATTCTCGAACCGCCGCCAGCCGATCCTCGCCAGCGCAATCGCGAACCATGCCTTCGGTCCAGGCGAGTCTCCCGCTTCTGCAATCCGGATCCACAGCACCGACGAAGTGCCGGAGCGATCCCGCTTGCTGCTCTGCGGGTGCGGAACGGGAGCGCTGAGCGGCGGAGAGCTCCAGCGGGCACGCTATGAGGATCACGATATGGTCATCCTCACCCGTCAGTGCGCGGCCTGCGGCGCCGAGCAGAGCGTCTACTTCGCCGTCATTGCGCCGGGCGATACAGAACCCTCGCGTTTCTCCTGAGCAAATAGAAATTATTTGTAGTTTTGCGAGGTTGGCCTTACTCGATCGCTCCGGGTTCGCCGGGAGCTCGCGGAGGCCGGAAGTTTCGTTGTCTCCCCGCTCCCTTTCGCACTCGAGGCAAGAACTGAATCGGGCAAGGAGACTCACCCATGCGAAGCAACGGAACAGTCAAGTGGTTCAATGACGCGAAAGGGTTCGGGTTCATCACGATCGAAGGCGGAGACGATGTCTTCGTTCACTTCAGCGCGATCCAGGGTTCAGGCTTCCGCACGCTGGCTGAAGGAGCCCGAGTGGAATTCGACCTCGTGCAGGGACCGAAGGGAATGCAGGCTCAGAACGTCACCGCAGCCTGACCAGCGGAGTGACGCTTCGATCTCCATGCGCTCGATCCTGTTTGCGACACTGCTGCTGACCGCTGTCGTGTCGTCGTCGCTTCGCGCCGATGACCTCGGAGGCGTGCGCCGCAACTTCATCGGCTACTACACAGCCGCCGGCGCGGATGCTTCGTCGCCTCGGATGCAGGAGTCGCTGGCGGCACTCGAGTCCGTGACGAGGGATGTGACCCGTCCCGGCTTTCTCCTCGAGGACGGCAGCTGGTCCGATGTGAACTACGCAGAAGTCCCCACGGGCAGCTGGTCCCCCTGGGAACATTTCCGGCGAATGATCGTCATGGCCAAGGCCTACCGGACGCCGGGCCAGCCCTACTTCCGTGATCCGCGGCTGCTCGCCTCGATCAACGCCACCCTCCGTCGCGCAAGGGACATCTACGGACCAGCCACGTTTCCTGCGGGCAACTGGTGGTTCTGGACCATCGGCGTTCCCCTCGACCTCGGGCCGACTCTCGTGCTGATGCAGGAGGACGCCGACCGCGACGTCATCGACGACCTGACCCTGGCAATTGCGGTGAAGATCGGGAGTTCCCCGACTTCACGGGGAATCAGCGGACCGGTTCCCACTGGCCAGAACCTGGTCTGGTCGTCGTTCACGCATCTCTACGTCGGACTGCTCCGGAACGACCTTCCGCGCCTCATCAAGGTTCGCGACGCCATGGCATCGGTGACTTTGCCGAGTGCCACCGCGGAGGGGATCAAGCCTGACTGGTCATTTCAACAGCACGGAGCTCAGATCTACACCGGTGGATACGGAGGCTCGTTCGCGAACGACGTCGCACGCTACGTTCTTCTCACGCGTGAGACGTCGCTCGCGTTGCCTGAGTCGTCGAACGATGCCTTCGCCAATTACCTGGTCGAAGGGATCAGCTGGACGATGTATGGAAACTACTTCGATGTATCGGTCATCGGGCGCGAGGTCGCGCGGCCCACGACGACAGGCTTCAACGGCCTGGCTGGGCTCGTCCAGGCGTCGCTCGTTCCTTCGTCCCGTAACGCCGAAATCCGCGCCGCCGCCGCGAAGATGCTTCAGACGTGGAACGGCACCCTGCCGACCGAACTGGCGGCGCTCACCTCGAGCATTGCGCCTTCAGGCGCCAGCTGGCCCTCCGGCCATCGTCACTTTTTCGCGTCTGACTACACGGTGCACCGGCGGGCTGGCTGGTTCGCTTCGATCAAGATGCACTCTTCCCGCACAAAGTCCGGGGAGTCGACGAATGGAGAAAACCTCCTCGGCTCGCGTCAGTCGGATGGCCGGATGTACCTGGTTCTCGACCAGGACGATTACTTCGGTCGCGACGTCTGGCCCGCTCTCGACTGGGCCCGCCTTCCGGGGATCACGGTCGAACTCCGGCCCGATGCCGCCAGTTCGTCGTATGGATACGGGACCCGGGCGCTGGCCGGTGGCAGCAGCGACGGGTCGAATGGCGTGTCGGCCATGGAAGTTGCGCCGATCGGCTCGACCCTCACCGCGCGCAAGGCGTGGTTTTTCTTCGACGACGCGATCGTGTTCCTCACCAATGGCATCTCCTCGCCCGGTCCGTGGGAGGTCGAAACGATCGTGAATCAGTGGGCAATGCGAGCGACGACCTCGACGCTCGACACCAGCGGCGGCACGTCTCCGCAATGGCTGGTTGCCGACCGGATCGGTTATTACTTCCCGACGCCCGGCCAGACCATCAAGACGTTCAGAGAATCGCGAAACGGTTCATGGTCATCTCTCGCGACCTCGTCGACCGGGGAAACCGCCACCACCACATTCCTCACGATCGCCATTGCTCACGGCGCGCAACCGGTCAACGCCACTGCCGAATACGTTATCGTTCCCGATGTCACACCGGTCGGACTGCGCGACTGGATTGCGCGCCATCCGCTCAGCATCCTCGCCAACTCATCGTCTGTCTCTGCCGTGCGAGACCTCAGAACCAGCACGCTGAGCGTCGTCTTCTGGCGCGCCGGCGCAGGGATCGAAGGCGTTGAATCCGATGCGCCGCTGACGGCGCAGATTCGGGACGATGGAGCGAACGTTCGGGTCGATGCGGCCGATCCCGTCAACGGAACCACCGGGGTGATCCGGCTCACGCTCCCCGGCCGGTTCGTGTCGACTGACGTGCGCGTCACCGCGACCGGTGCGAACTCGACGACGATCGAAATCCCTCGCAACGGCGGACGGACGACCAGGGCGCTGCTCACCCGGTTGCCGCCCGCACGGAATCGTTCGGTATGGCGCCGCTGAGTGTCAGGTCTTTCGTTTCCCGCGTCCAAGCTTCATGACGATTTCGTACTCCGGCTTCGTCACCGGCTGGATCGACAGTCTCGAACCCTTGCGCGTGACCACCATCTCCTCGAGGCCGGGAGCCGACTTCAAAGTTTCCAGCGAAACGACTGCCGGGAACGTCTCCACGAACCCGAGGTCGACCATGTACCAGATCGGCTCCTCCATCGTCGACTTCGGGTCGTGATACTTGTGCCCCGGCTGGAGCGCAGACTGGTCGGGATACGCCTCACGCGCAACCTCGGCCAGGCCTGAGACGCCGGAGGGATCGGCGTTCGATGCGTAGAACAGCACCCGATCGCCTTTCTTCATTTCGTCGCGCATGAAATTGCGCGCCTGGTAGTTGCGAACCCCTTCCCAACTCGTCGAGCGATCCCGCTCGAGATCGTCGATCGAATACGCTTCCGGTTCACACTTCATCAGCCAGTACTTCATGGGCGAATCATGCTTCAGGCGCTGATGAAGTCAATCGAAAATTATTCGACGGCGATCCGTCCCGGGTACTCTTCGAGGGCGCGCCTCAGAAGGCGTACCGCCACGCGCAGATCTTCTTCCTTCAGCACGTAGGCGATCCGGACCTCGCTTCGGCCGAGAGCACCGAGATAGAAGCCGCTGGCGGGGGCAACCATGACGGTTCCGTCCGGATCGTGAAAGTCGGTCAACAGCCAGACCGCGAAGTCATCCGCATCGCTGACCGGCAGCGTGACCACACAGTAGAAGGCCCCTTCGGGCTTCTCGAGGCGCACACCCGGGATGGCAGTGAGTCCCTCGTAAAGCACGTCGCGGCGCAGCTGATACTCAGCCACGACATCACGCGTGTACTCCTCGCCCAGCGACTCCGCCCCGATGGCGATGAATTGCGCGAGTCCGGGAGGTGAGAGGCGCCCCTGAGCCATGCGCAAGGCAGCGTCGTAGACGCTGGCGTTGCGAGTGACCAGCGCGCCGAGCCGGATGCCACAGGCGCTGTAGCGTTTCGACAGGCTGTCGACGACGATCACGAAGTCGTCGGCTCCCTCGAGTTCCAGGGCACTGATCGCTTTGGCCCCGTCGTATACGAACTCGCGATACACCTCGTCCGAAATCAGGAAAAGGCCGCGCTCGCGACACAGGCTGGCCAGCATCTCGAGTTCATGCGCGCGGAAGACGGTGCCGGTGGGATTGCTGGGGTTGCAGAAAATCACGGCCCGTGTACGTGGAGTGATGGCGCGCTCGAAGATCTCCCGGGGAGGAAGATGGAATCCGTCCCTGCCACGGCTGGTAACCCCAACGAGGTTGACTCCGGCCATCGTGGCAAAGGCGCGATAGTTCGCGTAGAAGGGTTCGATGACGATGACCTCGTCGCCTTCATTCGCGCACGCCATGAGCGCAAAGAGAATCGCTTCGCTGCCGCCCGTGGTGGCGAGAATCTGGTTCAGGCCTAACTTCACACCGACCCGGCGCTCGTAGTAGTGCTGCAGGCTCCTGAGAAACTCAGGGGTTCCGGTCGAAGGCGAATACTCGAGCACCTTGGCGTCGAAATGCGCCAGCCGCTCGCGAATGCATGCTGGAGTCTCGATGTCTGGTTGCCCGATGTTGAGGTGGAACACCCTCGTGCCACGGGCCTTGACCGCCTCGGCCAGCGGTGCGAGTTTCCGGATCGGCGACGACGGCATCAGCCGGGCGCGATTCGAAAGCGCGAAGGCCTCCCTCTCCGCGCTCGGTGCAAGGTCGTGGATCAAGGTCATCGAGTTTCTTCTTTATCCTTTTTCACCGATTTCCCAGGCTCTCCTCCGGGAGACTCGCCCGGGATGAAATTGCGGCTCTGGTCTGCATGAGAGGTTGAATCCTGCTCGAGAGCCGTTTGCTCATGCCCGCAGAAGTGCGAACAGCATGCCGTGGTTGGCCCGTTCCTGAAGGTGAGCACCGTTGTTCACCAAGTGCGTCTCGAGCATCAGCCGGCGGATCGAAGACGGCCTGGCTGGCCGATTCCCGACCTCTCACCCCACCTCGTGCCGGTGACACAGAACCGGAGATGTCCTCCCGGGACGCGCGCCGAGACTTCCCCGATCAGGGTTCGTAACGTCGAGTGGGAATCCCCTCGCTCTTACTGATACTGAGCGCCGCGAAGGTTCGAATCAGCTTGCGGCCATCCGCATCCCCTGATTCGTACGCCGTACAGAGCATGTCCACTTTCGAAGGTTCCTCATCGGCGGAGACTGTGAAGCCCTGGCTCGGCTGTTCGGGGATGCGGGTCTTCGTCCGGCGCCACTTGCCGTTCAGCAACTCGCAGCGAATGAAGTCCTCGCCCACCTTCCCCGTCTGAAATGACTGAGCCGCGATCGCGGGCAGGCCCTTGGCATTGGCCAGTTGCTCATCCAGCGCGCGGGTTACACAGTTGGCGATCAGGTCGCGCAACAGTTCACGCGACGAAGGAAGGATCGTGACGATGGATAGCCCAGAATGCATCAACGCCTTGTCGAACTGGCTCTTTGCCTCACGTTCGACGCGGGTCCGTCGGATCTGGCACTGGAGTGTGACGGTGCGTCCATCCCATTCGAAACGCAACATCACCGGTGCGGCGCCGGTCGGGATCGGCTCCTGGTGCGCCACGCGAACGCCGTTCATCGAAATGTCGACGACGTAAATCGGAACGGCGCCCACGGTTCCGCGCAAGCGCTGAATCGGGCGCACGCGTCCGTACCTCCGCCGCTCCGTTCCTTGAAGCTCGTTCATTCGTCTGTTCCGCTGGACATCAAGCATCTCGACTGGACCTGATCTGTCACCTGAACCAGCCGCTGGCTCGCCAGCCGTCTGTTATGGGCGTCGCTCATGCTATGCAGAGAGTGTCAGTGTCACATACTCCGAGCCGTCAAACTATCGTCAAAAATCGTCAGACGAGTCACCGCGACACCACGGGGGAGAAAATCGAAGAGGCAATCTCCAACCGAGTCATCGAGATCAGACTTCTTTCAAGCCAGTCTGGTCCTCCGGTTGGACGGCATCAAGCCGATCGATCCGGATGACGACCCAGGCATCTTCACGCCGCTCGATTTCCAGAATCACGGACGCCCAGAAGCCCCCGTCGGTGTTCTCCGTCCACCGGAATCTCGAACCGGCCCAGTCCTGCGAAGTCACTCCGCGGGTACGAAGTTCGCGCTCCGCCATCTCGATCAATTCGTGCGGGCCTACATGATCACAGGGCAAACTCCATCCTCCTGAATTGAATCGTCGCGTTCATGGGGATTGCAGCAAGCCTCGTACCCCGATCCTTCAGAAGCGGCGGATCAAGCGTTCGATCAGTCTCGGGTTCACGTTTTCGTTGGATCGTTGGCCGTAGGGCAGGTTTCTCGTCACGATGCGCCGAAATCAACCGCTCTATCCTTAAAACTACGCCTATTTCGGTATTGCGCGACGCTCAGCACCGCCGTAGATTGGCTCTGGGTCCGGATCTCGCGATGTCGTCGCACGGAGCAGTATTGCACCGCTGCACTGCAGATCCCGTCCTGGTACTTGATGTCCTTGCGGGAGAGAGTCTCCGCGACAGGGGCCTGGAGAGAATCGAAGGCCATGGCCGAGCGGGTTGATGAACGTAGAAGGATCCAGCGAGTGGGCTCGGCGCAAGCCCTGATCGGACGCATCGGTGCGCGTCGTGTCGCAGTGATCGACCTTTCCCTCAGCGGAGTGCGGGTCGCGCATGAGGAAAGTATCGGCCGCGTCACCGACACCTGCCTGCTCGACATCGAATGGGATGGCCACAGGATCGCCCTCCGTTGTGAGATCCGCCGCACCCAGATTCAGAAGACGCCGACGACCGGAACGACGAGGACCCTGTTTCATTCCGGGCTGGTCATCGTTGAGGCGATCGAGGAATCGGCCGTTGCACTCCGTAACTTCATTCAATATCAGGTGGAGAGGGCGCTCGACGAGCAGAAGGCGAACGCCCACGGCATCCCTCCGTACTCGCCGCAGACTTATCCGATCCGCCCTCCATCTTCGTTCGCGCGCCACATCCTGACCGAGGGCGCGTGGAAAATTACAACCACCGCCAGCCCCGAGCAGCCGGAGGATGGATTCACGGTTTCATCCGACCACTCGCCGCGTGAGATTCGACTGCTTCGCGCTGCATTCGAACGCGGCGGCGGCGCTGGAACGCGCGACCTGATCCGGCAGCTGGCCCGGATGAGCATCACCGGTTCAGAAATGGTTCCGACCAGAAAATATCTTCCGTGATCCGATTCCGATGACCCGAGCCGAGCCGGCCTTAGCCGCGATACGATTCATCCTGCTCGATTCGAGACAGCACCCAGTCGAACTTGCCGGTCGTCAGCTTTCCGCCACAGAAGCTGCACACGCCCGTACTTCCCGCCTGAACCGCCGCGCCGCAGTTGGGACAGGTAATCGCTCCTGATGCGCCTGCCGCCCGGCTGCGAATGAAGGTCCAGTACTCGGTCCACACTCGCTGAGAGTCTCGCGATCCCGCCACGACCTGCTTCGCCTCATCCACAGTGTAGTCACGGCCGCTGGCCCAGATGCGAACTGTGAGCGAATCGTAGAAAGCGTCGGACGCGATCCGTACCGGCTGGACCTGCGTGACCACAAAGTCATCGACGACGTTGCGCAACTTCTGCCGGGTATAGGCGTCGATCCAGTAACGGTGCATCTGAAAAAGCGGCTCGGTCTCGAGCGGTCGCGCCTTCTCCCAGTCTCTGGAGGTCCATGCGTCCTGGAGGGCTGCAGCGATCGCCCTGACCCGCGGTTCGAACGTCTCCCATCGAAACTGCGGATCTGCGGCGAGAAGCGCCGCCTTCGCGCTCGCGAAATTCGGCTGCATGACCGTGGCCCGGTCGGTTCCCTGTTCGGGAACCGTTGATGTCAGGAGCGGTCCCCGGCGCTCTCGCGTGAGCGTCGCGATGCTCTGCACGTACCACTGAAACGCGCCACTCTCGATCCTGACGCCGCAGTAGTTGCACGAGCCATCCGTACGAGTCTGCAACGCCGCGCCGCAACGCGGACAGTGGTCGGCTTTCGCTTTTTCCGGTGCCGGCGACAGGAGGTCGCGCGCGCGCTGGAGCACCCATTGCTCCTTCACGTACCATCCCATCGCCTCGCCGCCCGTCATTTCGGTGTAGTTCGCTTCGAAGGTCACGGTCACTTCAACCCTGGGCGTGTCGAGACCACGGACGCCGGTGACGCTGAATGCACCGACGACCACTCCTCTCACCTCGCTGGCCTTCGACGTGATCGCGGCCAGAGTGGCCCTCGCGGACGCACTCAGGTAGGGCGAATACTGGTCGAGCTTCTTCTCGCCACGCAGATGGTGAGCACGGCCATAGAGGGAGTAGCAGAAGTCCGCAAATACGTTCTGCGAGAAATTCGGATCAAACTTTCGCAGGTTGTCGAGTGTCTGCGGAGCCATCACCGCCGAGGCGGTTGGAGTGATCCGGCGCAGTGATTCCTTTCCCGTTCTTCCACGCAGCCAGATGGTCACCGCCACGATCACGAGGATGTCCACCGGGATCCCGATTGCCGGATGGTGGATCGTCAGCCAGAGCAGCAAGCGAAAGATGAGGTAGATGATCTCTGCCCCGATTCCGTCCCCGCCACCACCGCCGCTTCCCCCGGACCCGCCACCCGAATACGAATCGCCGCCGCCGACCCTCGCGTACACTGAGAGTGCGGCAAGCAACGCCGTGAGCAAAGCCAGCAGTCGGACGACCCGCGCTCCCCTCATTCCAGTTCGAACCTCGGCGTACTGGCCAGTTCGTCCGGGTTGTCCTCGCCACAGGGAAGCCTGGAACTCAGCAGACGATCCAGGTCTTCAATGACTGCGACGAGCGTCGTCAGTCCGGCGTTGCAGTCGCCGTGAACACGCGCAGCGAGTTGATTCCACTCCAGCGCCGGAACTGCTTTCAAGACCCCGCGATCAGCGATCAGCTCCATCCGTCGTTCGAGCAGTGAGAGATACAGCAGCACGCCCGTCTCATCCCGCGTGTTCGCAATCCCCCGCTCGTAAAACAGGGCCGCTGCCATCGTGCGCACGACTCGATTCCGAGCGCTGCTCGACGTCACGAGTCCTCGAGGTCCGTCTGTGTGACGCGCCACGAAGAGTCCCAGTCCATAAAACACCGCGACATCGATCGCAACCCAGAACGGAGTGAAGTGCCACGGTGAGAAGAGCAACACCAGCAGTCCGAGGAACGCGAAGGCCGCGGCGATCCGTTCGTCTGCGTGCGACCACGAACC
>JBKJVD010000007.1:0-4694 GCA_046590585.1 Thermoanaerobaculia bacterium
GTCCGGGTGTTGGCTTTTGGATGTTGGATGTTGCATGTTGGGAGAGTCGGGCTGCCGGCTGAAATCCGGCTGTTGCTTCAGGGTTTCCCAAGAGCCAACAGCCAAGAGCCCACAGCCGGTTCTTCATTTGTCGAACGGTACTGGCTTCTCACCGGAGTAGTCGTAGAAGCCTGCACCGGTCTTGCGGCCGAAGCGGCCGGCCAGGACCATCTTGCGAAGGAGCGGCGGTGCGGCGAAACGCTTCTCCTGATACTCCTCCATCATCACGTGAGTGATGTAGTAGGTCGTATCGAGTCCGACGAAGTCGAGGAGCGTGAACGGTCCCATCGGATATCCGCAGCCGAGCATCATCGCCTTGTCGATATCTTCGATCGAACCGATTCCCTCTTCGTAGCCACGGATGGCGTCGAGGATGTAAGGCACGAGCAGCCGGTTGACGATGAAGCCGGAGTTGTCGCGGCATGAGACCGCTTCCTTGCCGAGCGACTTCGCGAACTCGAAAGCCGCGTTGAACGACTCGTCGCTGGTGAGGATCGTGCGGACGACTTCGACGAGCTTCATCAGTGGAACCGGGTTGAAGAAGTGCAGGCCGACGAACTGCTTTGGCCGCGCGGTCGCCATCGAAAGTTCCGTGATCGTGAGTGAAGACGTATTCGAGGCGAAGATCGCTTCCGGCTTCACGATGCGGTCGAGTTCCGCGTAGGTGTCTTTCTTGAGCTGCGCGTTCTCGATGATCGCCTCGATGATGATGTCGCAGTCGGCGAGATCGCTGAGGTCGGTCGAACCCTTGAGACGCGAAACGCATGCATCCATGTCAGCCTGCTGCATCTTGCCCTTCTCAACGAACCTGCCCAGGCTCTTCTGAATGCCGGCGAGACCCTTGTCGAGAAACTTCTGCTCCATCTCACGGACCACCACTTCGTAGCCCGCCTGCGCCGCCGTCTGCGCGATACCGGAGCCCATCAGGCCGCAGCCGAGAACTCCTACCTTCTTGATTGCCATGTTCACTCCTCGTTGGATTGCGCGCGCATTCTAGTTCAGCTGCTGGGAAAAGGCGGCTGTTGGCTCTCGGCTCTTGGCTCTCGGGGAAAGCCGGAGTGCGGCTTTTGGCTGCGAGCTCTCGCGAAAAGCGACGCATCGATTTACCCAACAGCCAAGAGCCAACAGCTGAACTCTGCTTTTCCCAACAGCCAAAAGCCAACAGCCAGGAGCCAAGGTTAAACTGCCGCGTGCCCGAACCACACGTCCGCAAACCCCTCAAGCCCCAGGTCATCCTTCTCGGTCTCGCTGCTCTGCTCAATGACAGTGCGAGCGAGATGATCTATCCGCTCCTGCCGATCTTTCTATCGACGACCCTCGGAGCGAGCCCGTTGATCATCGGCCTGATTGAAGCGGTCGCCGACGGGCTGGCGTCGATCCTCAAGTACTTCGCCGGGATCGTGTCCGATCGCTTCTCGCGCCGGAAGCCGATGATCGCAGGCGGTTATGCCCTGGCAGCCGCGTCGCGCGTGTTGATTGCGACGGCAACGCTCTGGCCGGCTGTCCTTGCCGCACGGCTGATCGACCGGACCGGCAAGGGAATCCGTTCCGCACCTCGGGACGCCATGATCGCGGACGTGACACTTCCAGAAGATCGTGGCCGCGCGTTCGGATTCCATCGCGCACTCGATCACACGGGCGCAATCATCGGCCCTCTCGTCGCGCTACTGTTGCTCAACGTGTTTCATTTCGAGATGCGTTCCATCTTCCTCGCCGCCGTGATTCCCGGCTTCGCCGCAGCGCTACTACTCGTCTTCCTGCTGCGCGAAACGCCTCGAACCGTCGCGGCGAAAGGTCAACCCCAGACCGTCGACTCAGGCGGGCCACTGCCCCGTACGTTCTGGAGCGCGATGGCCGCAGTCGGACTGTTTTCGCTTGCGAATTCGAGCGACGCGTTTCTGATCTTCCAGGCCCACGAAGCGGGTGTCGCTACGGCGATGCTGCCGCTACTCTGGGCGATGCACCACGTGATCAAGTCGCTCTTCTCCACGCGGGCGGGAGCACTGTCGGATCGCATCGACCGCCGCTGGCTGCTGATCAGCGGCTGGAGTTCGTACGCAATCGTCTACTTCCTCTTTCCGGCCGCCCACTCTCTGACATTCTTCGTGATCCTCTTCGTGCTCTACGCCGTTCCCTTCACGCTTTCGGAAGGCGCCGAACGAGCCTGGGTGGCGTCGTTCGCCCTCGCCCATCAGCGCGGAAAGGCCTTCGGCATCTACTACCTCACCAACGGACTCTGCGTCCTGGCCGGCACGGCGCTATTCGGCCTGATCTACCAGGAGATTTCACGCAGCGCCGCGTTCTACACCGGCGCTTCTCTGGCCGCCTCTGCGGCGATCGTCGTCGCTCTGCAGCGCCGCGGCCGGCCGGACGCGGCAACCGCCTGAGCCTCGAACACTTCCCATAATGACCAGCTCCTACGGCTCGAGATTGAGTGACGCAATACCGGTCTGAGGGTCAAACGGAACGGAGTTGTGATCGTGCGATACAAGCCACGTGTCAACCACTTTCCGGTAGCCCGTCGTGGTGCGAAACCACATTTCGACTTTGTCCCCGCTTTTGAGTGTCCCGGCGACCCGCGTAAGGCAGTGACTGAAGGCGATGTGGTCATTGGCCACGATGATGATGTCGCGACACTCGTGTTCGATCGGCGAGTCGAAGGAGGCGAACCACTCCTCGGCTCGCTCACGTGCTGAAGCGGCGCCGACGTATTGCAGGGGATCGACAACGTCGAACGAAATGGTGTCGGACGCGACATGCGCCATGAGCGCGATCACGTCCCTGGCACTCACCGCCCGGCTCCGCTCGTCAATCAACGCTCGGATCTGTGCTTCATTGTTTGGGAGGGTAGGGTTCATTCTCAGCATCGTAACGGAGGGCCAGCTTCGTTGAATTGATTACTCGAGGGAATCGTTTTCACTTGTGGAGGCCCGGCCCGAGTTACTCCATGATCCCGTCCGAGTCGACTCCAAGGAATTCGGGCCGGGCCACTCCGGCCCACGCCAGCACCCGTCCGGGCACGAAGACGAGCAGGAAGCCAATGAACAGCGTCGAGTACGTAACCGCGCGCGAGAACGAACATTGGTCCCTCCGGATGGTCGGGCATTTTCACCCGACGTCCCTGCGGTTACTCGCGCGCAGGCCGCACGCCCGGCCTCCATACCCCTACTGCAGCAGGAACTGTTGCCAGAACATCGTCATGGCCAGGAACTGATAGTCCTGGTTCTTTCGCTTGGCGAATCCGTGCCCTTCGTCTTTCGCCATGAGGAACCATGTCGGCGCTCCGTTCGCACGGACCGACTTTACGATCTGCTCCCCTTCCGTATAAGGAACCCGCGGATCGTTGAAGCCCATGATCACGAAGAGTGGATCGTTGATCTTCGAGGCGTTGCGCAGCGGCGAGATGGCGTCGAGGTACGCCCTCATCTTTGGCTCGCGCTCGTCCCCGTATTCGACCCGCCGCAGGTCGCGGCGATAGCCGGATGTGTTCGTGAGGAAGGTGACGAAGTCGGAGACTCCGACGACGTCGATGCCGGCCTTCAGCTTGTCCGCGAAGTGCTCCATCGACGCGAGCACCATGTAGCCGCCGTAGCTTCCGCCGTAGACGGCGGTATGCGTCGCATCGAGGTTCGGGTCGGTGGCGATCCAGTCGATGAACGCGCCGATGTCCTTCACCGAGTCCTCGCGCTTGAATCCATTGTCCATGGCCAGGAACGTCTTGCCATAGCCTTCCGAGCCGCGCACGTTCGGCAGGAACATGGCGATCCCCAGCTCGTTGATCCAATAATTGTTGCGCCCCATGAATACGGCGCGGCTCTGTCCTTCGGGTCCGCCATGAATATTGATGATGACCGGGCGCCTACCAGGGAAGCGCTTCGGATCAGGCCGGAACAGAAAGCCCGAAACCGCAGTTCCGTCGAAGCTCTTGACCGAGACGAGCTCGGGTTCGACGTTGTTCCCTGGGTTCAGACCGCCCGTCTCACTTTCGGTCCAGCGAACGAGCGTGTTCTTCGCGAGGTCGATCGTGTAGACGTCCGAAGGAGACTTCGCCGAGGCCATTGCGAAGCCGAGGAGCGGAAGCGAGCGATGGAACTGGAGACCGCTGATCGTGCCGTACGGCAGCTTCGGCATGGCGAGCGTTTTTCCGGTCCTGAGGTCGAGGACGCGCAGCACATCCGCGCCGTTCTCATTGCTCAGGTAGGCCAGCTTCGTCCGGTCATCGTTCAATGCAACGTTGTCGACGTCCCATTTCCCCGAGGTGATCGCGGTGCTGTTGCCACCTTTGGCGCTCATGCGATAGAGCTGCTTGAACTCTCCGACCTGGTCGCTGGCGAAAAGAATTTCGCTGTCGTCCGCAGAAAAGTTTGCAGCCGAGAATGCCGACTGCTGGCCTGCCTTCTTCTGCGTCAACAGGGTCTTCGTCCCGCTGGCGATGTCGACGACATAGAGATTGGTGTCGTTCGCAGAGAGGTAGTTGCCAACCAGGATCCGCTTACCATCGAGGGAGAAGTCCAGCGCGCCCCAGCCGCCGCCCTCCACCTGCAGCACCATTTTTGACGTCGCCGGATCGGAAGGATCCATCACGTAAATGTCGGTGTCGTTTCCAGTCCGCTTCGTTGATGTGTACGCGAGCCACTTGCCGTCGCGCGACCAGG
>JBKJVD010000162.1:0-7070 GCA_046590585.1 Thermoanaerobaculia bacterium
CCGACCGCGGCCACGCTTTGAATCTGAAACGACTGCGGGCGGTAGCCGGCTTTGGAGACGATGCTCATCTGGCCGAAGAGGTCGGGCTCGCCCGAGCACATGGCGCAGGGGCAGGCGCGGCGCAGCATCTCGCCCGGATAGTATGATTCGTGTCCGTCGTCCCAGAGGACGACGAGCAGGTCACCAAGCAGTTGCCACGATTGAGGTCGCATCAGCGGCCGCGAAGAATAGCAGAAAGGCCGCGCGACGCACTCACCCATGCCTACCTACAAACTGACCATCGAATACGAAGGAACCCGCTACTCCGGCTGGCAGGCCCAGGGCAACACGGAGAAGACGGTGCAGGGCAAGATTGCTCAGGCCGCCGAGCAGATCTTCGGCGCGCAGGTCGAAATCGGTGGCGCGGGGCGTACGGACGCGGGCGTTCACGCTGCGGCGCAGGTCGCGCATCTTCGCGCGAACAAGCCGATGGACGCCCTGCTGCTCTCCCGGAAGATCAACGACCTTCTTCCTCACGACATCCATATCGTGAATGCCGTCACGGCCGGCGAGCGCTTTCACGCGCGGCACGACGCCGAGAGCCGGTACTACATGTACCAGATCGCGACGCGGCGCACCGCGTTCGCAAAGCCGTTCGTCTGGTGGATCAAGGATCGACTCGACGTCAATGCAATGGTGAAGGCGGCGGCCGCGATCCCGGGCCGTCACGAGTTCACCGCCTTCGCCGACAGGCGCCTTGCTGCCGATGAGTCACGCATCGTGGTCGTGGAGACGTTCGAGGTCGCCGAAGTGGGCGACATGATCCTCGTGCGTATCGCCGCATCGCATTTCCTCTGGAAGATGGTGCGCAAGCTCGTCGCCGCTCTCGCGGAAGTCGGGCGAGGCAACATGACGGCGCAGGAGTACGCGGCGCGGCTCGAGCCCGGCGCTGAGCTGTTCCAGCCCACCGCTCCGCCGTCGGGCCTGTTCTTCGAGGCAGTCACGTACCCGGGGGAGGTGTTCGATCGCCCCATGACACCGCTCGTTCCTGTCGTGACCTCACTCCCGCGGCGCGGAGCCATCATCACTACCGCTCCCCTGATGAAGGCGCCGGCGCCAGCGCGCGCGGCGCTCCCGCCGCGCCAACCGCGTCACTTCCCTCTACCGAAGCCACGCAGATCGAAGTAATGCGCGAAGACGAGCTGGTCGCAAAGCTGCGCACGATCCTCTCGCCGCGGATCGGGGATGACGGCGCGGTGATCGGCGACCAGGTCGTCACGACCGACATGCTGGTGGAGGGGGTCGACTTCACCGCCGATCTGCCGCTTCGTTTCGTGGCCCGCAAGAGCCTGGCGGTGAATCTCTCCGATCTCGCCGCCATGGGCGCGCGGCCGGAGTACATCGTCGCGGCGGTCGGTGTCCGGCGCGAAGATCAGTCACGGCTCGAATCCTTCTTCCGCGCGCTGCGTGAAGCAGCGGACGAATACGGGGTCGAGGTCGTCGGCGGGGATCTCTCTTCCGCTCCGGTCACCATCGTGAGCATCACCGCCCTCGGCCGCATCGAGGCGAGGCCCCTGCTGCGCAGTGGCGCGAGACCTGGTGACAGGATCTACGTCAGCCGCACGCTGGGAGCATCCGGTGCCGGCCTGGCGCTGCTGCAGGGAGGCTGGTCGATCGGTGAGCGCGGCGATGTGAAAGCGCCGGCCAGCACCGGGTTCGAGTTGCGCGAACTGGGCGCCTCGGCAATTCGGCGGCACGTCGACCCGGCCGCAGAGTGTGAGCTGGGGCCGCTGCTCGCTTCCATCGCGGAGGTCTCGGCTTGCATCGACATCTCCGACGGACTGTCGACCGACCTGAATCGCCTTTGTGAATCCTCTGGCTGCGGAGCCCTGATCGAGCGGGAACGCCTGCCGGTCTTCCCCGACCTGCTCGCTGCCGCGCCGCAGTTAGGCTTACGCGCGTCCGAACTGGTCCTGCATGGGGGCGAGGAGTATGCGTTGCTCTTCACGTCGTCGCTGCGCGAATCCGAGATGAGCGAGCGACTGGGACGGCCCGTCTACGCGATCGGAAGAATCCGGCGTGAGCGTGGGCTGGTGCTGATGGTCGACGGGATGGAGAGCGTGCTCGAGCCGCGCGGCTTCGAGCACTTCGCCGCGTCTTAGGCCGCCGCTACTTCTTGCTGACGGTGGAGACGACGGCGCAGATGAACGCGCCGATGCCGAGGCTGGTGCGGATGGCGTGTGCGCGGCCCCAGTTCTTGACGAGGGATTGCGACTGGTCGCTCGCGTAATCGACGGCGGGATGTTCTTCGATCTGCCGGTTGATCGGGACGGTGACCATGATGGTGGTGGCGAGCACGCCTGCCAGTCCGACAGCGCTCGATGCATCGAGCAGCCGGCGACCGGCGCCGCGGTCGCGTCCTGCGATCGCCAGCGTGATGGCGGTGCCGAGTGCGACCGGGCCGATCGCGTTGAAGTAGCCCAGGATCTTCGTGTCGATCGGACTGGGAGCCTCGCGGGGAAGCTCATCCTGCCAGCCCGGAACCAGGGCGGCCTCGCCGAATCCGAGCGATCCTGCAAGCAGGCCGGTGGCCGTTAGATTGACGAAACGCAATGCTGATTCGATCGACCGATTCACGCATTCTCCTCTTTCAATGCAGGGGTGTATGAAAGAAAGATACCAGAGGAGTTGACAGATTTCAGCGACCTGCCTCGAATTCGCGGCATCGACCAGGGCCTCCCCCGAAATCCGGGCGGGTTACTTGCGCGCGTCTTCGAGCTGCTTGATGCGGGAAACCACGTCGCGGTAATTGGAGTTCATTCCATAGACTTCCATGAACGACTTCTCCGCGTTTTCGGTGTCGCCCACTTCCTGGTACGCAGCCGCGAGGTCATACAAGAGGCCTACATGCTCATCTTCCGTGACCTCGGGCATCTCGATGCCTTTGCGGTACCACTTGATGGCGAGCTGCGGCATTCCCTTCTCGAGGAAGCAGAGGCCGAGCATGGACGAGCATTCGACGGCGCGCTTCGGATCCTTCGATGCAAGCTGGAACTCGCCGATTGCTTCGTCGGTGAGGCCCATCTCCTTGTAGGCGATGCCGAGGTTGTAGTGGGTGTCGTAGTCTTCGCTGTCGAGCTGCTGTTCGACGCCCTTCTTGAACTCCTTGAAGATCTCCTCGAGTGACTGCTCCTCTTCGGAGAGGGAGAGCGGCTCGTCTTCCTGCAGTTCCTCTTCGAGTTCGGAGGCGAGATCGAAGAAGTCTTCCTCATCGGAAAAGAGGTTCTCTTCCTGGACGGGAACGGCGCTCATCACCGGAGCCGGTGCCGGAATGTCGTCTTCGTCGTCGGGAATGGCCGATAGTAGTTCGCTCTCAATTTCGGCGTGTGAGAGCGCAGCCGGGCGAGCCGGCGCTGCAGCGGAAGCCTGCGCGATGGCGGCTTCGATGCGGCGGGCACGGCTCGTCAGAGCCTCGTGTCCCGGAAACCGCAGCAGGAGTGCGTCGACCTTCAGGCGTGCTTCTTCGTAGATCTCCTGCGCGACGTAGAAATCGAGTTCGCTCAGTTCGTCGGAAGAAGGTTCTCCAGCGGGAGAGGAGTCGCTGAAATCGAACAACTCGTCGGCATCGGCGCTGGTTGCTGAAACAGGCGCCGCCGGAACCGGGTCGTCGAAGGAAAGTGCTTCGTCTTCGGCCAGGTCGCCGAACGACATTGAACTGTCCGTCGTTTCCTCGAGAACCGGATCGGTATCCGCGGCGATCTCTGCGGCGAGGTCGGATGCGAAATCCGGAAGTTGCGTCTCGAATTCCGGAAGGTCGTGCGAGAACTCGACCCCGGCTTCCGTGGACGGAAGCTCGGTCTCGAATTCGAGGTCGGGGATTTCGGTCGAGGTGTCGGCTTCGAGCGGGACGGTGAATTCGTCCGCTGCGGAGTCGAGGTCGAAGCTCATTTCATCGGAACCCGGAAAATCGATGCCGGCAGGTTCCGGGATGACTGGAGTCTGAACGACGGGCGCTGGAGCAACAGGTGCTGGGGCGCGTGGTGCGGGAGCTGCGGCGCGGGTGGCTGCGAACTCGAGACCGCGGGTGGAGAAATCGCTGGCGACGGCTGCGGCCGACGTGGAGTCGCCGGTTTCTTCGTGGATCGTTAACAGATGGGTGGCCGTGGTCCTGGCGGCATCGACGTCACCTTCATCGAGCTGGATCTTGTACAGGCGCTCGAGGGCAACCGTGTGACGAGGCGAGCGTTCGATGATCGTGCGGAGATGTTCGATGGCCTTTTCAGCGAGGCCATACTTCGCGAAAACTTCCGCCTCGGTGAGGTGCTCGGTGATGAAGTCGAGGTCGTCGGATTCCGGCGCCAGTTCCGGCTCGGGCTCGAGGACCGGTTCAGCCTGCGGCTGGAACATCGGTTCCGCGGGCATGTCCATCGAGAGTTCCACGGCCGGGGAGGAGTCGAGCGAGAAATCGAGATCGATCGGCTCGGAGGCGTCGAGGTCGAGCGACATCGAGGCATCGTCGGTCGCCTCGAACGTCGGTGGCGGCTCCTCGATTTCCATCGGCGGGAGATCCGGCGCCTTCGGGCGGACGGGGAGCGTGTCGACGCCTCCAGTCTGGCTCTTGACGAATTGCAGCTTGTTGCGATGCTGCTGATTCTGGGGCTCGCGCTGGATGAGCCGCTCGAGCACCTTCGCCGCATCGTCGTGGTTGCCGCGCGCGATGTGCGCTTCGGCGAGACTGTTCATGGCCGCGAGGACGTTGGTCTCTTCGTTGAGACGCCCGTAGACGGCCACGAGACGTTCGAGAGTCGGCGGATGAGCGGCGTCCGTGCGCAGGATGCGGTTGAGCTGCTCGACCGCGGCGTTTCGATCGCCCCGACTGATCGAGCGTTCCACGTTCGGCGTCAACATCATCAGGGCCGTGTCGGCGTCGCCCTGGCGTAGCGCGATGTCGGCCAGCCCTTCGCGCGCAGTCGGATCGTTCTGGTCGGCCGCGTGGGCCCGATCGAGCGCAGACTTCGCCCCCGTCAGGTCGCCGCGCGAGATGAGCACGCGCCCGAGCATTCCGAGGAGCCGGGGATGATTCGGATTGCTCTCGAGTGCGCTCTCGATGATCTGTCCCGCGTTGTTGAAGTCCTTCGCTTCGGTCAACGCATTGACGAGGGAATCGACTAGGTCGATGTTCTTCGCGTCGATCTTGAGCGCCTTGCGGAAGACCTGCACCGCTTCGTCGAGCATGCCGCGCTTGAGCAGCAGGCGTCCGACCCGGTCGTACTCCTTGAGCGCTTCGCCGGTCTGGTTGTTCTGCGAGTAGAGGTCGGCGAGCTTGACGTGAACGTTGATCGCCGTGGGATCGAGTTCGGAAATCTTCCGATAGATCCCCAGCGCGTTCGCGGGATCGCCGTGTTTGAGGTAGTAGTCGGCGAGAACCTGATACTGGCTCTTCGCCTCCATCGCCAGGCCCTGCTTGGCGTAGAGGTCGGCGAGCTTCGCGTAGATGTCGAGCTTCGACGGATCGAGCTTGTTGATCTTCTTGAAGATCGCGATCGCCTTCAGGAAGAAGCCGTCGCGCGAGTAGTGATCGGCAATCTTGCCGAACACCTTCACGGCCTCGTCGTTCCGGTTGATACGGACCCAGAGATCGCCGATTCGGTTCAGCGTGTTGACGTCGTTGGGGTTGTCCTCGAGCAGGCGTTCGTACTCTTTGATCGCCGGCTCGATCTTCCCCTTCGCGACCAGCTTTTCCGCGCTGGCGATGATTTTATCTCTCTGGACCGCCATCTCCCTCGTCTCACCCGAACAACAGCCTCGGCTCTTCTACACCATCAAACGACCGCCGGTGAATCGGACAGGGGCCGTAGACTCGCAGTGCTGCCTGATGGATTTCTGTTGCGTAGCCCCGATTCTGCTTGAATCCGTAGGCGGGGTAAAGCGCATGATACGACTCCATGAGCAGATCGCGGTAGACCTTGGCAACAATCGATGCCGCTGCGATCGAAACACTGCGGCGGTCACCGGAGATCATCGGGACCTGTGGCATCTCCAGCGACTCGACCGTCACGGCGTCGACGAGGAGGATGTCGGGTCGGATCGAGAGCGTTTCGACCGCGTCCATCATCGCCAGCTTGCTCGCGCGCAGGATGTTGATCCGATCGATGGTCCACGGCTCGACGATGCCGATCGAGACGGCGCGGGCGCAGCGCATGATCAGGCGGAAGACGGCAAGCCGGTCCCCGGCGTCGATCCGCTTGGAATCATCGACGCGAAACAGCGAGGGATCGGAATCGAGGATGACCGCTGCGGCCACGACGGGGCCGGCCAGGCAGCCGCGTCCGACTTCATCCGTGCCTGCGATGGCGCGGAAACCAGAAACGCGGAGCTGGCGCTCGATTGCGGACATCTCCGCAAGGCGCGCCAGTTCCGCGAAAATTGAATCGAGGATTCTGTCAGGTGCTACTGGCTTTTCAGCCTTTGCGGCGCTCTTCGATGCGAGCGGCCTTGCCGCGGAGTTCGCGGAGGTAGTAGAGCTTCGCACGACGGACCCGGCCATGACGTTCTACCTCAATACGATCGATCGTCGGCGAGAAGAGCGGGAACATTCTTTCCACACCCACTCCACCCGAAACCTTGCGCACGGTGAACATCTGGCGGCTTCCGCCACCCTTTCGGGAAATCACGAGGCCCTGAAAGATCTGAATGCGCTCTTTCTCGCCTTCCTTGACCTTCACGTGAACCTTGATCGTGTCGCCAGGTCCGAACGCCGGAAGTTCCGAGCGCGTGACCTGCGACTCCACGAGTTTCATGATATCGACTGCCATGATGATGACCTGTACCTTTCGTATAGCGAGCCCGCAAGCATCGCTGATGTAGCGTTCATTTGCAAGGGGTTGCGCGAAACGCACCCATCTCACGAAGAGACGTACCCGTTCCGGCGGGGTGTAGGAACCAAGGGAGCAGCCCGTCTAATTCCTGATTCGAGTTCCGAGGACTGGGTTCGGAGGAGGAGTCAGAAGGACTGAGGCCCGAGGCTGGGTGCCGAACGGCTGTCATCCTGAAGCCAATTGAACCGCGCTTCGCGGCGACTGAGGGTAAGA
>JBKJVD010000104.1:0-21690 GCA_046590585.1 Thermoanaerobaculia bacterium
CGTTCATTCCGTACTTGCGGCAGGCGATGTCGAACAGCGCCTTGATCTGTTGTGCGAACACGCCTTCACCGCGCTGCCGGACGCCCCAGGTGGAGTCGTAGAGTTTTCCGCCGCGAAGATCACGAACGCGATTGAGGACCTTGTCCTTGCGGTCGGGGAAGTGCTCTTCGAGCCACTGCTCGAAGAGTGGAGCGACGGCCCACGGGAGTCTCAACACGACGAACCCGGCGCTCGTTGCTCCCGCCTGGCGCGTTGCCTCGAGGATCGCTGGAATCTCGTGTTCGTTGATTGCAGGCACGACCGGGGCGATCATCACGTTCACCGGAATGCCGGCAGCCGCGAGTCTGGAAATCGCTTCGAGTTTGAGTGCCGGACTCGACGTTCTCGGTTCCATGATCCGGGTCAGAGCCGGATCGAGCGAGGTCACCGAGAGATTCACCGAGGATGCGTTGTACGTTGCCATCTCGCCGAGGAGGTCGAGGTCGCGGGAGAGGAGGGCGTTCTTGGTGATGATCGAGACCGGGTTGCGGAATTCCGCCAGGACCTCGAGGCAGCGGCGGGTGAGTTGCAGCTTTCGTTCGATTGGCTGGTACGGGTCGGTAACGCCACTCATCACCAGCAGTTTCGGGATCCATTTCTTCGCCATCAGTTCCGCGCGCAGTAGCTCCGGCGCATCCTCCTTGACGAGAATCTTCGTCTCGAAATCGAGGCCGGCGGAAAAGCCGAGATATTCGTGGGAGGGGCGTGCAAAACAGTAGACGCAGCCGTGCTCGCAGCCACGGTAGGGATTGATGCTCGCTTCGAAGCCGACGTCGGGGCTGTCGTTGGTGGAGATGATGGTCCGCGCTGGATCGCGAAGGAAGATCGTCTGCGGCGCGCGCGCTTCCTCGACATGAGCGTCTTCATCGACGACGTATTCGAGCCGTTCGAAACGGTTTTGCGGATTCCAGCTGGCGCCTCGGCCCTGAATGGTCATGGGTTGGGGTCTGCATTGACGGTGTGAGGCACCGTCATGGAAAGGCTAGCCGCGTCGATGCGCCGCCGCAACTGTTCTACGGGGTGTGGAGTTCGCGCAGCCTTCGCAGTTGCGGAGAGCGCCAGGCCATGATGCCGACGACCGCGAGCGTCATGCACCCTCCGAAGATCACCGAAGGGACGACTCCCATCATCCTGGCGACCAGGCCGGATTCGAAGGCGCCGATCTCATTGGAGGAGCCGATGAAGATCTGGCTCACCGCAGAGACGCGACCCATCATGTGCTCGGGCGTCCGCGTCTGGATGAGCGTTCCCCGGATGACGACGCTGACGCTGTCCGCGACTCCGCTGAACATCAGGATCCCCAGCGACAGAAGGAAGTTACGCGAGAGAGCGAAGAGGATCATCGAAAGCCCGAACAGTGCGACGCTGGTGAAGATGGCCAGGCCTGTCCGCCTCAGGGGCGGTCGATGAGCGAGGACGAGGCCGGTGAGAATCGAGCCGATGGCGGGAGCCGCACGCATGGCGCCAAGACCCTGCGGGCCGACGCTGAGAATCGTCGCAAACGCGGGCAGCAGCGCGACTGCGCCGCCGAAGAGAACTGCAAAAAGATCGAGCGTCATCGCCGTGAGCACGACCGGCTCGCTCTTGAGGAAGCGGATCCCGATCTTCAGGCTCTCTCCCAGCGGTAGATCGTCGGCCTGGGAGGAGCGCGACTCGTGATCGATGAACGCGATCGCGACGACGGCGATGGTCATCAGCGCGCAGACGGTTGCGTAAGCCGCGATTGGGCCGGCGAATCCGTAGATCATCCCGCCAGCTGCCGGACCGGCGATTGCGGCCATCTGCCAGGTCGAGGTCCGCCACGCCACGCCGTTGGGATACAGCTCGCGCGGGATCATCGATACGGAGAGTGACGTCAGTGCCGGACGCGTGAAACTGCGGGCCAGTCCACTCATGAAAATCACGGCGTAAACCGGCCAGATCGCCGTACCGATGAGCGCCGGAAAGATCGTGAACAGCAGCAGTGCGATGGCGGACAGCAGGAGGCCGGAAGTCCCCAGCATCGCCACGAGCTTGCGGGGCGCGCGATCGGCGATATGTCCCGCATAGAGAGCCGCGGCAATGAACGGAATTGCCTCAGCCAGTCCGATCAGGCCGAGAGAAAGAGGATCGTGAGTCCGCTCGAAGATCTGCCACCCGATGACGACGATCTGCGCTTCGCGTGCGATCGTGGCCGCCCCGTGGCTGAGCACCAGACGCCTGAAGTTCGGAATGCGGAGGACTGCGTAGGGATCGTGAGACACCGCGCCGGTCAACCGATCGGAGTGCTTCGGTGTTCCCCGCTTCGCGGGGTGATGCGCGTGAAGATCGTGGTTCCTGAGTGCCAGAATGAGGAATGCTGTTTTAATGCAGGAGAAGCTAGGACTCAGCACTCTCACGAATGGAACGCGAACAGAAATCGGAACGAAGCCGCCGGCGGATTCTAGAGAGTGGTCTGCAGCTTTTCGCGAAGCAGGGTTTCCGTGCGACCACCGTGCGTGAGATCGCGGAAGCCGCCTCGCTTTCGATCGGAAACGTCTATCACCACTTTCCCGACAAGCAGGCGATCTTTACCGAACTTCTGTCGGAGTACTCCGCGGCGCTGGCCTCGAAGCGCTTCCCGTTCGCGCGCACGCTGGAGACGACGCGGTTTCCCGACAACATCGAGCAACTCGGGTATGCAGCCCGCGACAGCGTGCGCCTGTTCCGAAGCCAGATCGCGCTGGTCTACGTCGACATGATCGAGTTCGAGGGGACGCACATGCGCGAGTTCTACGCCGGCATGGCGCGGCTCTTCGAGACCTTCCTCGCAAACTCCCAGGATGGCGCTGGCATCGCCTCGCGTCTCCGCCCCGGAATCTCGGCAACCTCAGCGCTCCTGATGGTCTGGAGGATGTACTTCAACTACTTCATGATCCAGACCCTCTTCGGAGTCGAGGAACCATTCGGCAAGGACAGCAACGCCGTAGTGAAGGAAATCGCGGATGTCCTGCGGAACGGCTTCTGCGCTTGAAGCAGCTCTTGGCTGTTGGCTCTTGGCTCTTGGGAAAGCCCGGCCGTCTCTGCTTTTCCCAACAGCCAACAGCTAAAAGCCAACAGCCGCTTCACCGTCACTTCATGAATTCCGCGTAGAGCGTATGAAAGTGGTGCACTCCGTTTTCGCGCTCGACCGAGTAGCGGCCGCGATCGTAGGTGCGTGACGAGAGACCTCGCTGGACGGTTTCGCAGATGCCGATGTCTTCCAGCTGGATCTCGTCACTGAACGTGATGGTCGAATCGACGCGGTCGCCGTGCGGCTGCTCGAAGTACCAGTCGAAGAGCGTGACCGTTCGCCCGTGTCCGAGAGGAAGGATCAGGTTCGTGGAGAAGTTGTCTGGATACACGTTGAGCATGAGGTTCGGAAAGATCCAGAAGTAGATCGCTTCGTCCTCATCGTTTTCCTTGTGGATGCGCGTTGCGGACTTGCGAATCGGCGAGTGCTGGATCGAGTCGTAGCTGCGCGTCTCGGTGCGGTAGTTCGCATAGTCGAGTTCGCGGAACAGTCCCGGATGAACGATGGGGATGTGATAGCCCTCGACGTAGTTGTCGACGTAGACCTTCCAGTTACAGTCGAGTTCCCACCTTTTGTGAGCGGCGAACTGGCAGCGGCCGAGGTCGCGGCCGGCGAGGGTGGTGATGACTTCGCCGAAGACCTCTTCGAAGGACGGCGCGTCTCCGTCGACATTCACGAAGACTAGGCCGGCCCATTCCGCGATGCGAAACTGCGGGAGGCAGACGCCGCGGCGGTCGAATCGTTCCACGCCGGCGAACTCCGGAGTCGTGAGCAACTGCCCTTCCGTCGAGTACGTCCAGCCGTGATATCCGCACTGCAGGACCGGCCGGTTGCCAGCGCCTGTGGCGACCGGACCGGCGCGATGACGGCAGACGTTCGACATGGCGCGAAGGACGCCGTCACGACCACGCACGACGGCGATCGGCTCTCGTGCGATCGTCGTCGTGAGGTAGTCGCCCGGCTTCGCGACCTGGTCGCTCCGTCCGGCCAGTTGCCAGGTCCGGGCGAAGACGCGATCGAGTTCAACTTCGAGAAACGCCGCGTCGGTGTAGAAGCGGGACGGCAGGGTCTCGGCGCTGGCGAGGCTCGGGTCGACGATCGACTGTTCCATCACGCACATCGTAGCGCGGATCATCCGGGCTCGCGCCGCGGCTAGATCTCATCATCCGGAAGGGATGGCGGGATCGGCGTGCCGCGCTTCAG
Source organism: Thermoanaerobaculia bacterium (assembly GCA_046590585.1). Classification (GTDB taxonomy): domain Bacteria; phylum Acidobacteriota; class Thermoanaerobaculia; order Gp7-AA8; family Gp7-AA8; genus JBKJVD01. Next base: position 4,274 of record JBKJVD010000104.1, read on the forward strand.
CATTGCGAACACAGGGAAGCTGATTGCGAGGAGCAGCAGTGCCGTCACTGCGTTCCGCGTGTCGGTGAGCAGGGTCCCGGCCACGAACGCCAGTGATCCGGCGATCGCAATCCACGTCGTGAACGGATGTCCTCGGGCAAGATAGCGCGGCTCTCCTTCGCCACGCCTCCGCAACACCAGCAACGCCGCGAACGTCAGCGAGTAATTGAGGACGAAGCAGATGGAAAGGATGGCGATCACCTGGTTGAACGCGCCGGTGGAGGCGAAGGCGATTGCGATTGCCGCGCTCAGGAGATACCCGACCGTAGGCGTGCCTCCCTCGTTGACCGCGGTCGCGCGGGAGGTGAAGAGCCCATCCCGGGCCAGCCCGAACACGACGCGGCTGGCGATGAGCATCAGGGCGGTCAGCGATCCGATGAGGATGGTGAAGATCGTGATGCGCACGAGGGTCTCCGCCTTTGCTCCGAACGCGATCGTGGCGACCGTTCCCGCAGCGAGGTCGCCTTTCGCGATCTCACCGAGCGGAGCGACGTACAGGAAGCCGGCGTTCACCACGAGATAGATGGCGGCGACGAGCAGGAGCCCGCCGAAAATTGATCGCACCACATCGCGTCGATCCTTCAACTCTTCCGAAAAATAGATCGCGCCGGTCCAGCCGTCATAGGTATAGATCACTCCCTGCAGCGCGAGAATCACAGCGGCCCAGGTCAACGGAAGATGGCGCGGCACCTCCGGCACTGCGAGCTTCGACGCCGCGAGGCAGGCCAGGACCAGCAGCATCAGCACCGCGCCCTTGGCGATCGTGGCCACCGCCTGCAGCCGGCTCGCTCCCTTCACTCCCCGCCACTGCGCGAGGGCGACGAGCACGATCATCAGCGAGCCGGTCCAACCGGTTCCGAACGGAATCGAGGGAACGAGATAGCGCAGCGACTCGGCCATCACGATTGCGACACTGGCCGCCGATCCAGCGGTGCCGATCCAGTCGACCCAGCCGACCACGAAACCGGCATAGTCGCCGAACGCGGCGCGAGCGTAGACGTAAAGGCCGCCGGAGCGAGGCACGCGCGTCGCCAGTTCCGCCACGATGTTGGCGCCGAGCAATGCGTACAGCGCACCCGCCGCCCAGATTGCGAAATAGACCGGTATCGAATCGATCTGCTTCGCGATCTCGGCAGGCGTGCGCAGGATTCCGGTACCGACCGAATTGCCAACCGTCACGGCAAGGCCAAAGCCAACGCCGAGGATGGCAAGGAGACGACCTCTGGGGGGCATGACTGCAGTCTACTGGTTTTGATGCGGGTGACCGCCGCCGATACCTGCACTCTCACCGCCAACCCGTCATGCTGAGCCGGCGTAGCGCGGCGAAGCAAGTCAAGCCACGCGCTGTTCCTCTGGACCACCCGCCGATCCGTGTTTTCGATCCTCGTCTCTTGAGTTCCTTCGCCGCGCTCCGCCGTCTTCTAAGAGACTCCCAGTATCTATGCGGGTTTGCGACTCACAAACGGCTGTCATCCTGAGCCAGTGAACCGCGCTTCGCGGCGACTGAGGGTAAGAAACTGGTCTCGTGGGCATGAAAGGCTAGTCGTTCGGAAGGAGCCACGCGCAATCTTTCTCCCTTCTCCCCGCGGGAGAAGGTGGCGCCGCAGCGCCGGATGAGGGTCGGCGCGAACGCAAGTTGGATCCGTCGCGGATATTCGAACCGCCAGTAGAGTCCTCAGATTGTCAGTAAGGCTAACCGTGCGTTGCACTGTCTCCGCCTGCATCAATAGGTCGACAATTTGCATTCGCGCGCCCCCTCATCCGGCGCTGCGGCGCCACCTTCTCCCACGGGGAGAAGGAAGATAGGAGTGCCCTCGGAGCACGATCGCCTACGGTCCGTGAACCCCCATAAATACTGGGAGTTTCTTAGAAGCCGGCGCAGAGTTTTCTCGCTTGCTTCACCGCGAGAAAACTCGGAGCGCGGTCGAAGGATCCGGGAGGTGGAAACATGATCTGCGCGCGAACGATCTTCCCCCACCCAGATGCTTCGATCGCGCTCCGTGCGCCCTCGCGATGAGGCTGCGAGGGCGCACTCCGCCGACTCAGCATGACAGGTCCGTTTTCTTACCCTCAGTCGCCGCGAAGCGCGGTTCATTGGCACAGGATGACGTGGAGCGCGAGCGCGCTCGACAGCTCACCTGTCATCCTCGCTTCAACGGGGACTGCGTGAATGTCGGCGTCACTCTTCGGCGAAGATCGTATGGACCGCCAGCACTACCGTCAGCGATCCGAGGACGAGCACCGTGAGCAGGAACGTGCTGGAGAGCGAGTTGCCGCTGGACGCGGCCAGCATGCCGCCCGGCGTGATGGAACCGAACCACCGCACCATGGCATCCCACTTCCAGGTCAGCAGCGCGGCCCAGCCCGCGGCCACGGTGATGTAGGCGACCCACTGCACCTGGTTCATAGGGCGGGCGATCCGTTCGGCGGCGGCTGAGCTGCGGAGCAGCTGCGCCTTGAGCCAGAGCACGGCCGGGTCGGGAAGCATGTGTTCGCGGTCGCGCACTTTGGAGAAGCGCGACATCCACGGAGCGACGGCTGCGGCGGCCGCGCATCCGCTACACGACGCGACGTGTTCGCGAAGCGGGTTGGTCCATCGGGCGCTCGACGCGGCCTCGATGACCTGAGGTTCGAAGCGGCAGGATTCGTTCATCGCGCGCCCCCCGGTGCCAGCCCCTTCTTCGCGAGCAGGTCGCCGAGCCGTTTCCGCGCGCGGAACAGCAGGACCTTCACGCTTTTCGTCTTCACTCCCAGCGCTTCGCCGATCTCTTCGTGATCCGATCCTTCCACATGGGCGAGCCAGAGCAGCGCACGCTCCTGCGGTTTGAGCTCGACGAACACGCGCATCATGTCGTGGCGCAGTTCCGCCGACTCGTGAGAGATCGATGACGCCGGCACGACGACTTCGCGCTGCCGATGGCGTTTCGTTTCCCTGAAGTGATCGAACGCGAGGTTCGTGGCGGTCTTGAAGATGAAGCGGCGCATGTGCTCATCGCTGACGAACACCGTACCGGCGCGGATGAACCGGAAGAAGGCCTTCTGTAGCAGGTCGTCTGCAGACGAGGGATCCCCGGTCAGGCGGTAGAGATACGACCACAGCTTCGGTGCCGTCGCGCGGTAGAACGCTTCGAATTTGACGTCGTTCATCGGATTCGGGCGACCGGTCCGGCTCTCAGTGCCGGCGAGCGGCGGCATTGCAATGGAGGCTGCGATCATGATCCCGTTTCATCCCGTGCGCTAGTAGTTGTCCCGCGGCGCGGCCGAGCCGGGACCGTTGACGGTGTCGAGGTTGCGGGACATTCTCATCGAGACGATTGCAGCGACGAGGTTGGCGAGGCCGATCGAGAGGAGGATGAATCCCGGGACCGCAAAGCCCATCCCGTTATCCCCGATCTGCCAGAGAACCACGAAAGCGGTTCCGAGACCGGTCAGCACGAGAGCACGGGTGAAGTTGTTGATGGCGCGCTCTCGGGTCGCCAGGACCGGCGCCGACTGGACGCCGCTGACGAATTCCCGGCCGGCCGGTGACTGAATGAACGTCACCAGTTCCGCGGCCGAACCGAAACGCTCGATGAGCTTCGACTGCACATCCGCCTGGATCTGCGCCCGGCGCTCGCGCGACCGTGAAACCGAGTAAGTAATGAATGCTGCCACCGCGAATGATCCGAGGACCGCGGCGAGTGCGACGATGTCTCCACCCATGAAATGCCTCCAGAAGCGTTGTTCTGAGGCTTATACGGCGCGGGAGGGGTTTAGGTTAACAGAGGGTTCGAAAACCAGAAACCAGAAACCAGAAGGCAGAAGGCAGAAGGCAGAAGGCAGAAAAGAAGCCAGTCCCGGGATGCTGTTGACTCGTTTCTCAATTCTGGACTTCCGGTTTTTTTGGAGTGGGACCGATCGGCGTTCCCCGATTCGCTTTGGACTGGTCGAGTGCGACGTTAGCGTGGCCTGTCCGTCCCGTCACGAAAGCGGCCACTGAAGTGGCCGCAGTCCAAACTCCTCCGCGCCATCCTGGCCTTAACCCACTGAAAACCCGGAAGGAGCAGAATTGAAAAAGAGTCAAAGACTCCGCCTCTCTCCGCTTTCTTTCTCAATTCTGAATTCTGACTTCTGCGTTCTGATTTGCTTCTAGACCTAGCTTACGGCGCTCCGCCGTTTCCGACTCCCGCCCGAACCCGTTCACCTCAGCGGCGCACGACTGCGCCTTCCTTCATCACGAACCCCACTCGCTCCATGACGGTGATGTCGGTCAGCGGGTTGCCGGGGACGGCGATGATGTCGGCGAGCTTGCCGGTTTCGAGGGAGCCGACCTTATCGGCGAGGTCCATCATTTCGGCGGGAACCATCGTCGCGGAACGGAGGGCCTGCATCGGGGTCATGCCGTTCCTGGTCATGTAGGTGAACTCGAGTGCCTGATTGTGTTCCCAGGGGAATCCGCCGGCGTCGGTGCCGAACGCGATCTTGACCCCCTTGCGCACCGCGCGGCTGAAGCTGTCGCGATGAAATACCGGGATCTTGAGCCAGATCGGACGTCCTTCAGCGGCGCGACCCGGCGCCACGTACTCGGTCACGGTCAATGTCGGCGACAAAACGATGCCCTGCGCCTTCATGCGGTCGAGGAGATCGTCGGGAATGGCAATCCCATGCTCGATCGAATCGATGCCTGCGGCGATCGCGATCTCCAGGCCCGGGCGCGCCATCGCGTGCGCGGCCACCTTCCTGCGAAGGCGGTGTGCTTCGTCGATGATTGCCTTCATCTCGTCGGCGTTGAAATTCGGGACGCTGGAGAGAGAGCCATCCTTGAGCAGGAAGTAGGACCGGTCTGCGTAGACCTTGATCCAGTCAGCGCCGTTGGCCACCTGTTCGCGAACGGCCTTCCTGCAATCATCGACTCCGTCGCACAGTTCGACGCCCATCGGAAACTTCACCTCGGGTGAATATCCCGACGGGCCGTACGCGCCCGTGACCGCCAGCGCGCGGGTCGCTACCTGCAGTCGCGGTCCCGGGATCACGCCGTTGTTGATGGCCCGCTTCACGTCGACGTCGGTGTACATCGCTCCCTCGTTTCCAATGTCGCGCATGGTCGTGAACCCGCGCTCGAGGGCGATGCGGGCTGCGCGGCTGGCGCGAAGTGCGCGATAGGGGAGCGATTCCTTGAAGAGCTGGACGTCGTAATCATCCTGCGTGACGTCGCCCTGCAACATGACATGAACGTGTGCGTCGATCAGGCCGGGAAGCAGTGTCATGTCGCCGAGGTCGATCACTTCTGCGCCGGCCGGGATGGCCAGGTCGCGTCCGATCCGTTCGATGAGCTTGCCGCGGATCACGATCATGGCGGGCGAGATCACGGCGTCGTTTTTTCCGTCGATCATGCGTGCGGCTCGCAGGACGGTCGTCTTTTCCTGTGCGGAGAGCGTGACAGCAAGAAGGAGCGTCAGCAGGGCGATGACAGTTCGTTTCATGCCGGAGAGTGTAATCGCACTGCACGCCGAACGCGGGACTCGTTAAACTGCCGTCATGCGGTTTTCTCTATCCGAATACGTCCGCTGGGAAGACATCGACGCGGCGGGAATCATCAACTACCAGGCGTACCTGCGTTTCTTCGGTCTGGCCGAGGTGGAGCTGTTTCGCTCCTGCGGCCTTTCGTACAAGAGGCTCTTCGACGAACTCGGTGTGTGGCTTCCCCGCGTTCACGTGGAGTGCGATTTCTACGACCCGGTGCGGCTCGATGAGTTGCTCGTCGTCGAAGCGTTCTTCAGCAGGATCGGCGGCAGCTCGATCCACATGAACTTCGAGGTCCATCGGAAGGACGTTCCTGGAAAGATCGTCGCTTCGGGAAAGTACGTCCTGGTGACTGTCGAAAGAGAGCAGGAGTTCCGCACGATCCCTGTTCCGCGCGAGGTGCGCGACAAGCTCGCTCCATTTCTTGAAGCAGCTGCCGGAGGAATCCGCCCGGACGCGATAGACTGAGTTCAGGTTTCAGCAACCTGCCCCTGGGAGCCCCGTGATGGACATGAAAGATCTCCGCGATACGGAGCGTTTCGTCGTGATCGAACCGCTCATCGGAAGTTTCGGATCCGCTAACGTTGCAATTCTCAACCTTGCCGGACAAGGCATGCAGGTGGAACACGCTCAGCCACTCCGTCTCGGCACGAAGGGGCGCGTGTGGTTCAAGCGAGGCGACGTTTCGGTCAGCAACCAGGGACTCATCATCTGGAGCCGCCTCTCCATGACTCCGGACGACAAAGGTAAGTATCTCTATCACTCGGGCATTCGTTTCGAGACCGAGGACGTCGCGATGGTGGAGGCGCTGCACACCCTGGCGAATCTCGGGGTGATCAGGCTCGACGATCATTCGCTGGAACGGAAGAAGCAGCGCATCGAGGCCCTGCAGCAGGAGCGGAGGAACCGTCCGCTCGTCAAGGTGATCCGTCCCGACAACGACATTCCCTCGGATCAGGCGCTGCTGATCGAGCACGCCCGATCGCGGCTGCGATCGAATCCCGAGGAAGCAATCAAGTGGTACAACCGCGCCCGCTACTCACTCCCCGAGGACTATTCGCGCACGGGAGCAGACGCGATCCGGCATCGTGAGGATGTCCTGGCGGTCTGGGAGTATCTGGAACGGAGCGTGGACCTGTCCACGATCGTCAAGGTGTTCGAGCGCATCAGCAAATAGCTGGAGGCGGCGTCAATCGAAACCGACGAAATTGGGCTCCGGGTGCAATTCGACCCCGAACGCTTCGCGCACGCCGTCACGGATCTCATCGACCAGTGCCACGATTTCGCACGCCGTGCCGTTGCCGCGATTGATGACAGCGAGGGTGTGCTTCGAGGAGAGGCCGACGTTTCCCCGCATCATTCCCTTGCGGAAACCCGCCTGCTCGATCAGCCACGCAGCCGACAGTTTCACGACCTGGCCGTCGGGGAACGCAGGGATCGAGGCCTCCGCACCCAACCGCCCACGGGCCCGCCCTTCGAATGCGGCGAATTCTTCGCGCGACAGAACGGGATTCATGAAGAACGAGCCATCGCTCCGTGAATCGGGATCATTTGGATCGACGACCATCCCCTTCTTCCTGCGGATCCGGATCACCGATTCGCGCACCGCCCGTAGATCGTGCAGGTCGACGGCCTCGCGCTCCAGCGTCTGTGAAAGTTCGCCATAGCGAATCGCGGCAGGGCCACCCACCGTCAACCTGAACGTGACTGCAACGACGATGTAACGCTGCGGCTCGATATTCTTGAAGAGGCTCGAACGATAACCGAAGCGGCACTCGTCGTTCGAGAGCTTGCGCAAGTCTCCGGTGCTTCGGTCGAGCGCTTCGACCTGCGTGACGGTCTCGCTGACTTCCTGTCCGTAAGCTCCGACATTCTGGATTGGAGTAGCGCCCGTAGATCCAGGAATGCCGGCGAGGCATTCAACTCCCGCCCATCCATTCGAAGCAGCCAGCTCGACGAAGGCATCCCACGGTTCGCCCGCCGCCACGCGGACGATGGCATGCTGTCCCTCGACCTCGACGTCGATCCCTCGCAGGTCGAGGTGAATCACGAGGCCGTCGAACCCCCGATCGGCGATGAGGAGATTGCTCCCTCCGCCGAGAATCAGCAGCGGCAGTTCTTCATCCGCGGCGTAGCGCAGCGCCTCATGCAAATCATCGAGATCGCGAACGCGCGCGAACAGGCGCGCCGGACCACCGATGCCGATGGTCGTGAACGGCGCCAGGGGAGTGTCGGGTTCGTAGTGGAGCATCGCCTGTCTTGAAGCGGCCGTCGTCAGACTGCCGGCATGGCTTTTTTCAACGGACGGATGAGAACTGCAAGGACGACGGCCATGACGAGTGCCATCGAGGCCAGCAGGATGAAAAAGTCCGCATGGCTCCAGAGGTCCCAGTAGCGGGCCACGCCGGTGAGCTTGTTCCCGATCGCTGTTGCAGCAAACCAGCCGCCCATCATCAGCCCTCGCATGCGCACCGGTGCGACCTTCGAAACGAGGGAGAGTCCCATCGGACTGAGCATCAGTTCGCCCAGCGACAGGACAAAGTACGCAACGATGAGCCATGTAGCGGATACCCGGCTCGTCGGAGCCACGACGATTCCTGTGGATGAACTGCTCTCATACCGGACGTACTCTCCCGCTGCGACTCCCGCTGCCCCGCTGACCGGCCAGCCTTCCGTCTTCTCATCAATGCGGATCGACGGTGAAGTGATGTTGAGGTGCGCCTTCGCCTCTGGCGAAATGGCCACCCATGACTGGCCGGCCTCCGACTTGACGACCTTGAACACTGGCTTCGTGAAGCCGCCCGAGCGCGCCGCGAAGAAGAGGATCACGAACGACAGTCCGGTCAGCATCATCCCGAACATCATCTTGGTCGGAGTGGCCGGTTCGAGACCGCGCTTGTCGAGCCAGGTCCAGAACGCCGCGAGCGGCAGCGAGAGGAGAATGATGAAGATCGGGTTGATCGCGTTCGAGAGAATTCCTGGCAGCGCGCGGCTGTGATCGTTTGCCCAGAACGTCAGCGAGATCGAGTTCTGGTGAAAGACCATCCAGAAGACGATGACGATGAGGAAGATGACGATCAGCGCAGCGATCCGTTTCCACTCCGGAACGGCGTCCATTTGCACCGCTTTCTCGTTCACCGGCGCCACGTCGGCGCTGACTGGGGCGGCATTCGGATCCTGCTTCCCACGCTGCCGGTCGGCATCGCGGACGTATTTCTGGTTCAGCAGGAACAGGGTGAGCGAGATCACCATGCCGATGGCGCCCATGAAGAATGCGGGGTGATATCCCCAGCGCGGCTTGATCCAGTTCGCCAGCAGCGGCGCGCCCGCAGCCCCGAAGTTGATGCCCATGTAAAAAATCAGATAGGCCTTGTCCTTGAGGTGGCTGCCTTCCGGATAGAGATTGCCGACCATCGATGAAACGTTCGGCTTGAAGAAGCCGTTTCCGATCACGAGGCAGGTCAGAGCCAGAAGGAAGACGGTGTAGTTGTTCGGCACCGCCAGGAGCGCATGTCCCGCCATGAAGGCAATGCCACCAATCACGATGGCCTTGCGGAACCCGAGAATTCGATCGGCGAGAAAGCCGCCAATCAGCGGGGTGAAGTAGATGAACATGTTGTAGGTCGACGCCACCGAGGCGGCGCGGGCGTTCGAGAACCCGAAGCCCTGCACCGTGTCGCGCAGGTAGAGCGACAACATCGCGGCAACGGTGTAAAAGCTGAAGCGCTCCCACATCTCAGTGCCGAACAACACGTACAGCCCGCGAGGGTGTTTGCCTGTCGTCTCTGCAGTGCTCATGCGACCTCCGGAAATGAGAGGTGAAGATACAAGATCCCTGTGAGACGTCATCCAGAAAAGTTGTGGCTGTCCGGTCACAGCGCGTGACCGCGCGCCGCACTTCCGTTAATGTGACCAGCCATGAACACGATCGCTGAGAAGCAATGGCTCGGTCATCCGCGCGGTCTTGCCACGTTGTTCTTCACCGAAATGTGGGAACGCTTCAGCTACTACGGCATGCGCGCCCTCCTGATGCTGTACATGGTCGGTTCGGTGTCCCAGCCCGGCCTGGGCTTCGGAACGCGCCGCGCGGCAACGATCTATGGCCTCTACACGATGGCCGTCTATCTGTCAGGGATCCCGGGCGGCTGGCTCGCAGATCGCGTGCTCGGACACTACCGCGCGGTGTTCATCGGCGGATGCATCATCGCTTCCGGTCACTTCTGCATGGCCGTCCCCGGCCTGCCATTCTTCTACGTTGGCCTCGGCCTGATCGTGATCGGCACAGGGCTGCTCAAGCCGAACGTCTCCACGATGGTCGGCTCGCTTTATCGTCGCGATGATGTCCGGCGTGATGCAGGGTTCTCCATGTTTTACATGGGCATCAATCTCGGCGCGTTCATCGCGCCGCTGATCTGCGGCTGGCTGGGGCAGCAGGCCAACTGGCATCTCGGCTTCGCGGCAGCGGGAGTCGGCATGATTGTCGGTCTCGTGCAGTACTCGGCCGGGCGCAAGTACCTGACACCGGTTTCAGAGGAGGCGCAGGCCGATGTTGCCGCGGTCAGCGCCCCCACTGCCGTGATTACGCCGGATGCGCCGCCGCCGGCGCGCAAACTCGATGCGACCGACTGGGCCCGCATCGGCGCGATCGCGATCCTCACACTCTTTGCACTTCTGTTCTGGGCCGGCTTCGAGCAGGCTGGATCGAGCCTCACACTTTTCGCTGACCGGGCCACCCGACTGACCGCGTTCGGGATGAACTTTCCCTCGAGCTGGTTTCAGTCCGTCGAGCCATTGTTCGTGATCATCTTCTCGCCTGTCTTCGCGTGGCTCTGGCTTCGACTCGCGCGAAGCGGCAAGGAGCCGTCGAGCCCGACGAAGTTCATGCTCGGCCTTCTGTTCCTCAGCTTCTCATTCGCCATGATCGTTCCGGCTGCACGCATCTTTCAGGCGGGCGGCGAACGGGTCAGCCCCATGTGGCTCGTTGCGCTCTATTTCCTGCAGATGGCTGGCGAACTCTGTCTGAGTCCCGTCGGCCTCAGCATGGTGACCAAGCTGGCCCCGGCTCATCTGGTCGGCCTGATGATGGGAGTGTGGTTCTTCGCAACAGCGATGGGCAACTACGTGGCCGGCTGGGTTGCCGGGTTCCTCCAGGATCGCCCATTCACCGACGTCTTCCAGGCCGCGTTCATCAACCTCATCATCGCCACGGTGGTCCTCGCACTCCTGATCATTCCGATCAAGAAAATGATGAGAGGCGTGAATTGATTTTCCGTGTTCTGGGCGGCGACTGGGGTAAGCAACCTGACCTGTCCTCCTGAGAGCGCGCGAAGAGTGCGTTGCACCGATAAAAGCGAGGATGACAGGTGAGCAGATCGAGCGCGCTCGTTCGACGTCATCCTGAGTCGGCGGAGCTGCAGCCGCGCGGAGCGCTGCCGCAGCGTAGCGCGGCGAAGGAACTCAAGATACGAGGATCGAAAACTATGGAGCGGAGGTTGGCGCAAAGGAGCAGCGCCGTAATTTGAGTTGCTTCGCCGCGCTACGCCGGCTCAGCATGACGTGGTTTGGTGGAGCGCCCATGATCAGTGTCATTAGAAGTCTGCGCCGGCTCAAGATGACAGCCGTGATGGGATACGTAACCCGAGCAGAAACACTGGAAGTTCCTTAGAAGAAGACAGGAGCCATTCATGCCTGAAGAGAAAGAGACCATTCCTCCAGTCAGCCGTGAGTCGCTCGAAGACCGGAAGCTGCTCAACCGTCCGACCGTCGCTGAAACTCTGCAGAGCGATTCGTGGCGGGTGCTGCGGATCACGAGCGAGTTCGTCGCAGGTTTCGACCATTTGGCTGATGTCTATCCGGCCGTGTCGATTTTCGGTTCGGCGCGAACCCAGCTCGCCGACGACTACTACGGTGCCGCGGTCCGCACCGCAGAACTCCTGGGAGAGGCGGGCTTTGCCATCATCACGGGCGGCGGTCCCGGGATCATGGAGGCGGCGAACAAGGGCGCGAAGCAGGCCGGGGTCATGTCGATCGGTTGCAACATCCAGCTTCCGTTCGAGCAGTCGACGAACCCGTACGTCGACAAGGCGATGACCTTTCGCTACTTCTTCGTGCGCAAGACGATGTTCATCAAGTACTCGGAGGCGTTCATTACGTTCCCGGGAGGATTCGGAACGCTCGACGAACTATTCGGCGCGCTGGTCCTGATCCAGACGAAGAAGATCTCGGACTTTCCCGTCATTCTCTATGGCAGTGCGTACTGGGGTGGACTGATCACCTGGCTTCGTTCGGGCGTGCTGCCCGCAAACAACATCGTGCAGGCGGACATCGACAGCATCTACGTCGTCGATACCCCCGAGGCCGTGCGCGACATCGTCGTGGCCTACCACCAGCGCGCTGTGAATAAGGGAACGCGTACCTGAACCGACCAGCCCGGCACCTTCAAGAAACATCCCGAAACAGCTAAAACCGGCATCTCCCTCGCAGTGTAACGACGTGACACAAGGGGGAAACCAATGCGAATTCAAGAGACTGACAGAATCCTGAAAGAAGGTCGGATTGCGCGTCACGCTGCACACGCCGTTTCGCAGGAAGAAGGAACGATGTCACGCGTGTGGCGGACCGTTTCGAGTCTCCCCTCGCGCATCTCGGAGCTCTGGCGACATAAATAGATTCATCCCAGCGGTCAGGGGTCGGCGGTCAGGGAAACCTGGCCGCTTTTTTTGGTTCCTCGGGTTCCTCGGAGTTCCTCGGTTCCTCGGGAGACAGCCCCCCGAGGAACTCCGAGGAACCTCAGGAACTCCGAGGAACTTACGGTTCCTCTGTCTCGTCGGCCTCTTCCGTTTCCGGCATTTCGCTCTGGACCATGACCCATCGGACGCGGAAGCGTTCGGCATCGAGCACGACCACCTGGAGGTCGCCGAGGGTGGTGCGGTCGCCGGGGGCGACTTCGCGGCCGATGCGGGCCTGAACGTAGCCGCCCACTGTTTCTTCATCGGGCTTGCCGACGTCCATCTTGAGGCGGTCGGCGAGATCCTCGATGAGATAGTCGCCGCGAACGCGGTAGCGGCCGTTGCCGAGCGGTTCGATTTCAGGACGTTCGCGGTCGAACTCGTCCTGAATCTGCCCGAACAGTTCCTCGGTGATGTTTTCGAGAGACACGATTCCCGAGGCGCCGCCGTACTCGTCGAGCACGATGGCCATGTGCGTCCGGTGCTCGATGAATTGCGAGAGCAGCTTCTCGACCGTGGTGTTCTCGGGGACGAACAGCACGTCGCGTTTGAGCTCGACCATGGTGCGGCCCGGCCCGCGGAGTTGCGCCAGCATGAGGTCCTTCACGTGAATGAGCCCGACCGTCTGGTCGAGCGTGCCTTCACATAACGGGTAGCGGGTGTGCCGCGTGGTGCGCAGGATTTCGAGGTTGTCTTCGATTGTCTTCAGTGTCGACAGCACGGCGACATCGGTACGCGGCACCATGATCTGGCGCGCGGTGCGACGCGAAAATTCGAAGACGCCTTCGATGATCTCCCGATTCTCCTCGGAGAGAATCCCGGCCTTCTCCGAGTTTGCCAGGATCAGCCGCAACTCTTCGGGGGAGTGTGCCGCTTCGAAGTCGCCCGACCGCTTCACGCCGATCAGCCGCAGGGAGAAGCGCGCAATCCCGTTCAGCACCCAGATTGCTGGATACATCACGAGGTAGAAGTAGTGGAGCGCATGCGCGATCCACATCGCCGTGCCGACCGGCTTCTGGATGGCGAGGGTCTTCGGGACCAGTTCCCCGAGCACGATGTGAAGGATCGAAATGATGACGAACGCGATCGAGACCGAGGCGGAATGCGCCCAGGCTGCGGAGTTCGGCGTGAACTTCGCGAAGATCGGCATGAGGAGGCCGGCGAACGCTGGCTCGCCAATCCAGCCGAGGGCGAGCGATGCAAGCGTGACCCCCAGCTGACAGGCCGATAGATACGCGTCGAGATGCTTCGCCAGGTGCCGGGCCATTCGGGCGCGGCTGCTGCCTTTCGCCGCGGCCTCGGCCAATTGTGTCGGCCGCACTTTGACGAGCGCAAACTCGGCGGCCACGAAGAAGCCGTTCGCGACCACGAGCAGGAATGCAAAAAAGAGATACCAGCCTGTCATGACGTGCGGTCAGCCCGGCCGTGAGCGAGGTTCAGTGGAGGTTCGTCTGAGGGCATGATGGGCGGGTATTGTAAGCAATCGGGTCAGTTCGAGGCTCGCGCCGTTTCGGGAGCAGGGTCAGAGTGAGACCGCTGTCGACTCCTCGAGGGTCTTCCAGAAGCGGGGGTAGGACTTAGACACGACCTGTTCCTTCGCAATCGTCACGTTGCCGCGGGCAAGGCCGGCGATGGCGAACGACATGGCAATCCGATGGTCGTTGTGGGTCTCGATCACGACAGGTTCTTCGTTCCATCCCGGCTCGATCCGCATCGAGTCCGGCCGCTCTTCCACGGTGGCGCCGAGCCGGCGGAGTTCGGTGGAGACGGTCGCGATTCGGTCCGACTCCTTCACGCGGAGGTTGGCGATGTTGATGATTTCGATCGGCGCACTTGCCAGGGGCGCGATGGCGGCAAGCGTCGGCACGATGTCCGGCGTGGCGTTGCAGTCGAAGGTTCCTCCGCCCAGACGTTCCGGGCCGGTGACAGTGATCGCGTCTTCCCTTACGGTCACCTGGCAACCCATCAGCGAGAGAATGTCGAGGAAGCGCGCATCTCCCTGCGCGGTGGGGCTTGCCAGTCCGCGAACCGTGACGCTGCCGCGCGTCGCGGCAGCAGCGGCGAACCAGTACGAGGCGGAGGAGTAGTCGCCTTCCACCCGGTAGCGTTCGCGATGCAGTTCCTTCGCACGTACGACGATCGTCCCCGCGTCCTCGGTCACATCCGCGCCGAAATCGCGAAGGATGTCGGCCGTAATCGCGAGGTAGGGCGCGGAGGCGAGAGTCCTGAGGTGCAGGGTGATGCCGGCAGGGAGTGTGGCGCCGCCGATCATCAGCGCAGAGGCGAACTGGCTGGAGACGTCGGCGTTGATGTCGACTTCGAATCCGCCACGCATCTTCTTGCCTCGAATGCGAAGCGGAGGAAAGCCCTCTTTCTCGACGTACTCGACCTCACCTCCGATGCTGTGCAGGACGTCCACCAGGTCGCCGATCGGACGTTCGTGCATGCGTTGTTCGCCGTGAAGGAGAAAGCGGCCAGGTGTGAACGCCAGCCAGCCCGTGAGGAAGCGCATGACGGTTCCAGCGTTCCCGACGAAGACCGGCGATTCGCTCGCCGACATGCTGAGACGATCGCCGATCACGAGTTCCCGGTTGAAGGTGCCGGAGATGTCGTACCCGATGGCACGCAGCGCCTCCAGGGCGTAGCGCGTGTCGTCGGCGTCGAGGCAGTTCGTGATCGTCGTCGGGCCGGATGACATGGCGCCGAGGATCAGCGATCGAACGCTGAACGACTTCGACGGCGGCGCGGTTACGGAGGCGGAGAACGAGGTGATCCGTTGGATGGTTTTCACGGCGCCGGGAACGATGAAGCATGGAGCGGTTTTGAGCAAGCCGGCGGTTTCGTTGCTTCGCCAGGGTTCCGGGCGATGGGCTGGCGATTCCTATCGGCAGAATCACAGTCCGGCTCGCCCGAATCGGGCATGTCTGTGCTAAAACACGATCCCGCGCGATGGCTGAGAAAGATTTTTACGAGGTACTTGGAGTCAAGAAGGGCGCCTCGGACGACGAGATCAAGAAGGCTTATCGGAGCCTCGCGAAGAAGTTCCATCCCGACAAGAACAAGGGAAACAAGGAATCAGAGAACCGTTTCAAGGGCATCAGCGAGGCATACGCGGTGCTTTCGGACAGCGAGAAACGCGCCCAGTACGATCGCCTTGGCCGTGAGGCGTTTTCTCAGGGCGCGGGTGGTGGCCCGGGTGGAAATCCCTTCGGAGGGTTCGATTTTTCCCAGTTCGGCGGCGCGGGCGCACAGGGTCAGTCACGCGGGGGTCGCCGTTCCCGATCCAATCCGGGCAACTTCACCGATATCTTTTCCGACCTGTTCGGTGGGAGTGCCGGCGGATTCGAGCCTCAGCCGCCGCAGGAGTTCGACGCTGAGACGACCATCGACTTTCGCGATGCCGTGCAGGGCACGACACTCGAGATGACCGTGGGCGGTACGCGGGTGAAAGTGAAGATTCCACAGGGCGTGGCTACCGGACAGAAGGTTCGCGTCAAGACTGCCGCGGGCATCGTGAACGTCATCATCCACGTGCGTCCGCATGCGTTCTTCGAACGCAGGGGCGATGACATTCACATCGAGTTGCCGGTGACGGTTGGTGAGGCGACGCGGGGTGGCGAGGTCGACGTTCCCACGATCCATGGCAACGTCCGGGCTCGCATTCCGCATGGAACGCAGAGTGGCCGGACATTCCGGATCACCGGAAAAGGCGTCGCCAGAAAGAATGGCACCGCAGGCGATCACTATTATCGTGTCCTGGTGCAACTCCCCGCCGAGGCCGCAGAGAAAGCGGCTGACGCCCTCGAAGCACTCGAAGCGCTGTACCACGAGAATCCACGCAGTGGATTGAAGAGCAACCTGTGACCGTGAGCCCGCCAAAACCTACCGAACCGGATGCAACGCTGCATCGCATGCAGATCCGGAACATTCGCGCCGACCTGACGTCCATCAAGGTCGATGCGATCGTCAACCCCGTCGTTTCACGTGCGGACAACACGACAGGGAGGGTGCCGCTGACGGCCACGGCTACGGACCAGCCGACGTCGCTCCCGATCGGGAGCGCCATCGCCACGAGTGGCGGCAACCTGTTGTGCCGGTTCATCATTCACGCGGCCGTTCCCCACAGGGACGACCTCGATTCGATGGCGAAGTTGCGCCAGGCCACCTGGTCGGCAATGCAGCGCGCCGAGGAACTGGCCGTAGCGTCCGTGGCGATTCCCGCGATGGCCGTGGGGGCTGCCGGATTCACGGTCGAAGAATGTGCGCGCGTGCTGGTGCAGACGGCGGTCGATTTCCAGCTTCATGCGCGTTCGCTGCAGCGCGTGTTGTTCTGCCTGTTCGGTGACGAAGCGGAGGAAGCGTTCAACAGAGTTCTCGAGGAGATCCGTTGAATCCGGCAGATCCCGGTCTGATCTACGTGATCGGGGACTCGCACATCGGTCTCGCCGAACGAGGTGAGGAGAGGATCAGCGCCTGGATCGACCGGCTGGCGGAGCGGAATCCGAAGGCTCTCTATCTCAACGGCGACCTGTTTCACTACCTCATCGCCCATCGCAAGTTCGTCACCCCGGCGGTCACACGGGTCATGGCGAAACTCCGTGAACTGCGCGAACGTGGCGCCGGCGTTCATTTCGTGGAAGGCAATCGCGATTTCTTCCTGAAGGGGTCGTTCGTGGAGCAATCGGTGACCGATGTCGGCATGGAGTACGTGATAGAAGCGGGTCCGTCGCGCTATCTCGTGATTCACGGCGACCTGATCAACGATCGCGACCTGCCTTACCGTTTCTGGCGTTTCGCATCGAAGAACGCGCTCTCACGGCTGGGCCTCGAACTGATTCCGATGAAGGCGGCCCGTCGCTTCGTCGATGATGTGGAGAAGCGCCTGGCCCGTTCCAACTTCAAGCACAAAAGCACCCTGCCGATCGAGTTGATGAAAGGCTTCGCCCGCAGGCGCAGCGCGGAAGGCTTTACGCACATCGTGTTCGGGCATTTCCACCAGAAAGTGTCATTCGACGCCGATGCGACGATGGTGACGATCCTGCCGCCGTGGTACGAAACCGGCGAGGCGATGGCGATCCATCCCGTAACTGGCGAGCACGAATGGGTCGTCGTGTAGAGGAAAATGATGAATGCTGAATGCTGAAAAGA
>JBKJVD010000068.1:0-4361 GCA_046590585.1 Thermoanaerobaculia bacterium
CCGACCTTTCGTTCACGACGCGCCTGAACCTCGAGCGCGAAGGTTACGCCGTGTCGACCTTCATGAATGGGCACGAGGGGCTGGTCGGCGTGCAGCAGGGAGCATTCGACTTCCTGATTCTCGACCTGAACCTGCCGGACCTGGATGGCTTCACGATCTGTCGTGAGCTGCGGCGGAATCCGGCGACATCCTCGCTGCCGATCCTGATGCTGACGGCCAGGTCGTCAGAGCAGGACCGGATCACGGGCCTCGAACTGGGCGCCGATGACTACCTCACCAAGCCGTTCAGCGTGCGCGAGCTCCTGGCGCGGGTCGCTGCCGTGCTTCGCCGCGCCCGCGGCACGGAGAACGACGCTTCCATCTACGACGACGGCATGCTTCGCATCGACGGCAAGACCATGCGCGTCTTCGTCGAGGGCGAGGAAGTGAAACTGGCAAAGAAGGAACTCGAGCTCCTCTGGATGCTCGTCCGCAACCGACCGTCGGTCGTGTCCCGCGATCGCATCCTGTCGGAAATCTGGCAGGTCGCCGAGGACGTGGAGACGAGGACCGTGGACGCACACATTCGCAACCTGCGGAAGAAGATCGGCAAGGACCGCATTCACACGGTCATCGGTTTCGGATATCGGTTCGAGCCGCCCGGCGCCAGCGCGTGAGCTGACGGCCGGATGAGACGACGGTGCATCCTCTTCGAGTCCTCCTGATTGCATCTCTCGGAATCGCCATTGCCGTGGCGAGCGCATTCGGTGTGCTCCTTCACAACGGAGGCGTGGCACAGACGGCGTCAATCGCCGCAGGCCTGCTGGTGTTTGGCGTGTTTCTGCTGCCGTGGGCCGGGGTGTTTCTCTGGGCCGTGCGCCGCGCGGGAAGCATCGACCAACTGATCGACAGCACGCGACGGGTTGTCGCTGGCGCCTATGAAGAGCCGATTGGCGAGCGCACCTATCACGGCGAACTCGATGACCTGGCCCGGGCCATTGAAGAGGCGCGCGCGATCATCGTGCGGCAGAGCCGTTCGTTCGCCGAACAGCGCGGCGTGATCGAGCAGATCGTCGCGGCCCTGGGCGAGGCACTCCTGGCGGTCGATGCAAAGGGAAAGGTCGTCTTCGCCAACGAGGAGGCGTCGGCACTCTTCGGTATTGGCGGCTCCCTCACCGGTCATTCGCTGCTCGAGGTCGCTCGCAAGCAACCGGTCTACGCGGCCTTCGATCGTGCCCTGCATGGCGGAGGCGCATCAGGCGATCGCTTCACGGTTCACAGCGGCGGGCGCGAACGACAGGTGGAGATGCGTGTGTTCCCGGTGGCCTCGTCCACGGAAGTTGCCGCGGTGGCCATCTTCATCGACATGACCACGGTCGAGGGCCTTCAGAGGATGCGGCGCGACTTCCTCGATGATTTTTCGCACGAAGTCCGCACTCCGCTGGCCGGGCTCCGGTCCGCAGTCGAGTCCTTCGAATCCGGAGGACTCACCGCGACGCAGGAAGAGCAACTGCGACAGGTCATGCAGAGACAGCTGCGGCGCATCGAGCGACTGGTGAGAGACCTGTCGGAACTGAATCGCATCGAGTCGGGTGAGGTCGTGCTCGATCGCTCACCCGTCGACCTCCATCACATCCTCGCCGAACTCGCTGAAGACTTCCGCAATCGCACGGGTGGCGGTGATCTGCGTCTCGAGGTCAGCGGCGAAGCGGTCCTGGCCAGCGTCGATCCGCGCATCGTCCAGGTGTTTTCCAACATCATCGACAACGCGCTCAAGCATGGCGGGCGGCACGGTCGCGTGCAGGTCGCAGTCTCGCGTGAGAACGACAGCGCCGTCGTGAGGATCTCGGACGAAGGCGAGGGGATTCCCCCGCACGAGACCGAACGGATCTTCAACCGGTTCTACCGAGTCGACAAGAGCCGTTCGCAGAACGTGCCCGGGGTCGGCCTCGGGCTGGCGATTGCCAAACATCTGGTCCTTGTGCACGGGGGATCGATCCGCGCCTCCAATCAGCCGGGTGGTGGAGCCACGTTCGAGATCGCCCTTCCTGCCGTCGATCCGCCACTTGCAGAAAGGATCGCGGACGTCTGAGAACGGTCTGATAGAATCGCGCCGCCTTCAGGGGTCCAAGCGAATGTCACGATTCAGATTCATTCCGCACGAAGAAAAGTTCTACGACGATTTTGTGGCGATGGCGGAACAGATCCGCGTCGGCGCGAGACTGCTCAACGAGATGTTCGCCACGGATCCTCCGCTGATGGACAAGGCTCGTGAAATCAAGGAAGTCGAGCACAAGTGCGACTTCCTGACTCACGAGCTGATCCAGCGGCTGAACAAGACATTCGTCACGCCGATCGACCGTGAGGACATCCACAACATGGCCCGCTCCCTCGATGACGTGATGGATGCCATCGACGATGCCGCGTCGCTGATCCCCACCTATCGCATCACCCAGGTCCGCCACGGCGCCCGGGAGCTGGCTGCCATCGTGCTGCTGCAGGCCGACCAGTTGAGGCCCGCCCTCGGAGCCCTCGAGACGCGTAGCGGCATCATGGATTACGCCGTCGAGATCAACCGCCTCGAGAACGAAGCCGACCGGGTTTATCAGCGTTCGATCGGCGAGCTGTTCGACGAGGAGCGGGACCCGATCATGGTGATCAAGTGGAAAGAGATTTTCAACATGCTCGAAGAGGCCACGGACGCCGCCGAGGATGTCGCGAATCTGCTCGAAAACATCGTGGTAAAGCACGGCTGATCGATGCTGCTTCTCACCGTCGTCGCCATTATCGCGGTCGCACTCATCTTCGACTACATCAATGGATTCCATGATGCCGCCAACTCGATCGCCACGGTAGTCTCGACCCGTGTGCTGACGCCGGGCCAGGCGGTCGTCTGGGCGGCGTTCTTCAACTTCGTCGCGGCGTTTACCTTCGGCACCGCGGTGGCCAAGACCATCGGCAAGGGAATGATCGACCTGCACGCCGTCACGTTCGGCGTCATCTTCGCGGGCCTGATGGGAGCGATCGTCTGGGATCTGGTGACCTGGTTCTATGGCCTGCCGAGCAGCTCGTCCCATGCCCTGATCGGCGGCTATGCGGGAGCGGCCATCGCCAACGCCGGCTTCAGCGCGATCATCGTAAAGGGCTGGACGAAGACGCTCACCTACATTGTCCTGGCGCCTGCCATCGGCCTGACGCTGGCATTTACGATCATGGTCGCGATCTTCTGGATCTTCCGGCGCTGGACTCCGATCCGCGTCGACCGGCTCTTCAGAAAAGGGCAGCTGTTGTCGGCGGCTCTCTACAGCCTCGGACATGGAACCAACGACGCCCAGAAGACGATGGGCATCATCGCCGGCGTGCTCGTGACAGCCGGCTACCTCAAGACATTCTCGATTCCGCTCTGGGTCGTGCTGGCGGCACACAGTGCCATTGCACTCGGCACGCTGAGCGGCGGCTGGCGCATCATTCACACCATGGGCTCGAAGATCACCCGCCTGCAACCGGTGGGAGGGTTTGCCGCGGAAACCGCCGGCGCCATCACGCTCTTCATCGCCAGTTCGCTCGGTGTTCCCGTCTCGACGACCCACACCATCACCGGAGCCATCGTCGGAGTCGGTGCCACGCGCCGGCTCTCCGCAGTCCGCTGGGGGATCGCAGGAAAGATCGTGTGGGCCTGGATCCTGACGATCCCGGCCGCTGCCGCGCTCGGCGCGATCACGTTCTGGCTGGTCGTCCTGTGCGGCGGGCACTAGACGAAGATCCGGGCCCCGGACTTACACAGGTCTCAACCGCCAGCCGAGCCACTGACGGCGCATAATCGACCGAGCTGGCGTCAGGCGTCCGCGTGGGAGAACTATGAAGACTCTTGCTGTGCTTGTTTTCTCCGTCGCGGCATTCGCGACGACCGATCTGTCAGGTGCCGACCGCGTTCAGTCAGGGCAGTGGCAAACGAAAATGACGATGGGAAAAGGCAAGCCGATGGTCTCAACCCACTGCATCAACGTCGCCGAGGCGAAGCTGATGAATGGCGACGCCGCTACGGTGCGCAAGTACGTCGAAGAATCGACGGCGAAGAACACGGGAGGACGATGCAGCGTGAAGACCTTTGCGCTGAGCGCCAACCGTTCGACCGTGACGATTGCGTGTGGCAAGACCAGGGTGACGAGCACGACGAACTATTACGGAGATCACTCGGATTCGTTCGACTCGAATGGGACGAAGATCGAAGCGAAGCGAATCGGTTCGTGTAAGGGATGAGTTGCGAGTGACGCCCCCAGGGTTAGCGGATTGTGGCGATCACCAATCATCCCGATCGGCGTTCCCCGATCCGCTTTGGACTGCGGCCACTTCAGTGGCCGCTTTTGTGGCAAGGTGAGAGG
>JBKJVD010000185.1:0-9012 GCA_046590585.1 Thermoanaerobaculia bacterium
TCGGCGAAAGCTCAGTGGCTCGGAACGAATGCTGCCCTCCGCGATCTGCAGACCGACATCAACCGGTTCGGCGGCAACAGCGACGTGAAACTTCCGGAAGAGAGCGCTGCGCTCGCCGTGAATCGCGGGACTACTTCCAAGGATCGCATCGCTTACGCGCAGGCCGCGATCGATCAGGCCAAGGCAGCCGGAGCCGCCACCATCGTCGGCAGTGAGCTGGACGATGCGGCGAAGAAACTGGAAACGGCGCGCAAGATCATCAAGGGAACTCGCAATAGCGAATCCGCCGATCACGTCGCCTACGTGTCCGAGATGACCGCACGCCGGGCGTACTACCTTGCGCGCGCTCAGGACGCCCGCCGCATGCTGCCGTCGATGCAGGCAGAGCGGACCCGGTTCGCCCGGGCCGAAAGCGATCGACTTGCGGTGGCTGAACTGGCGCGGCGCGAACAGGCCCAGCGCGACGCGCTGGCGCTGCAGCGTCAACTCGAGCAGGAACAGATGAGCCGTCAGGCAGCCGCTGAAGAACTGACGCGACTCCGGGCGCAGGTTGAAGAGAACCGGCAGCTCCTCGATACCCGGCTCGAACAGAATCGCGCGGCGCGCGTCGATGCCGAACGCCGCCTCGATGCACTGATGCGCCAGTACGAGAGTGCCATGGCGAATTCAGCAACCAACGAAGTGGAAGCGCTGCGGCGCCAGGTCGAAGACCAGCAGCTCGCGCTTCGTTCGATGCAGGCCCGCGAACAGCAGGAATCTCAGTCGATGACGACGGAGATCGATCGCCTTCGTACTGAACTCGACAGCTCGCGCCGCGATGGAAAGATGTCTGCGCAACTGCTTGCCGATCGTGAGGCCGACGTGGCCCGCCGCCGGGCGCAGCTCGAAGCGCTGAGCCGCGAACGTGAAGAGAGCATGTCCCGCGCAACCCAGCTCGAACAGCGTCATCAGGCTGCAATCAACGAGGCGCACGCCAAGCGACTGGAAGCAGAGGCTGCGCAACAGCAGCTCCAGCAGCAGGCCGACACAGCGCGACAGGAAGCAGCCCAGGCGCAGGCCGAGACCCTGCACGCGCAGGCCCAGGCGGAAAGCGCCCGTCAGGATGCCCAGCGTGCTCGCGAAGATCTGGAGAAGAACCGTAGCGAGATGATCCAGCGCGACGCTCGCCGTGTGCAGATGGAAGGTGAACTTGCGAAGCTCGCAGCCACCCGCCGCGATGCGCGCGGACTCATCGTGACGCTGCCGGGGATCTTTTTCGACACCGGCAAGTCAGTCCTGAAAGCGGCATCGAAGAAGACTCTCGACCGGATCGCGACCCAGCTGAATACAGACACGAATATCAAAATCGTGGTTGAAGGTCACACCGACAGCGTTGGAAGCGAAGTCTCGAATCAGAAACTCTCGCAGGCCCGTGCCGATGCCGTGCGTGCACACCTGGTGAGCCAGGGCGTCCCGGACGCATCGATCCTCGCCACCGGCCTCGGCGAAGCCCAGCCGGTCGCAAACAACAAGACCGCCAGCGGCCGGCAGCAGAATCGCCGCGTCGAACTGGTGATCAATAACTGAGTTCCTCGGAGTTCCTCGGGTTCCTCGGAGTTCCTCGGCGTTCCGAGGAACGCTTCACCGAGGAACCCGAGGAACTGCTTCACCAGGAACTGCTTCACCAGGAACGCTTCACCGAGGAACTGCTTCACCGAGGAACCGGCCCCTCAGAACAATTTCAGGAACACTACAGTGGCGACGAATCCGTCCTGTGCGTTGCGTCCGACCGTCTTGCCGATGTCCAGGCGTAACAGTGTTCCGTAGGGCCCGACGGTCTGGCCGGCGATGCCGAGTCCCTGGAACGGTTCACGTGACAGGCCGGCACCCTCGTCGGTGACCAGGCCATGGTCATACAGAGCTTCGACCCGGAACAGATCGGAGACGACGAAGCCGTAAGAGAGGTGCGCGAGCGTCACGCTTTCTGCGCGCACGGTCCCCGATTCGATGCCGCGGATGCGTTGAGAACCGAAGTTGCCCAGCTCGTACTTTGAGAATCGGTCGAGGCGCTCACCACTGAGGTAATTCAGGTCGAAGCCGACGCGCTGAAACTTCGGCAGGAAGAAGCTCTTCGCGAACGAGGCTCCGTAGCGGATGAAGTTCTTCTGGTCCGGATCGTACTCGTCACCGAATCCCCACGGCTCCCAGCTGGTACGCGTGGAGTAGTCGAGGTTGCCGGCCAGGGTGTAACCCCAGCGGGAGTACTGCCCCTGAAGCGATGGACTGATCACGAAGGTGTCGCTTGGTGTGACGAAGTTCGGGGCCGTTTCTTCCCCGCGCTGATACTGAAGGTGCAGGGCGTTGACCGAGACATCGATCTTGCCGAACTCGAAGATGGGATGTCCGGCACGGAGCGTCAGCCCAAGCGGAACGGCTTTGATGGCCTCGTCTTTCTGCTCGATTCCGTTGCGATAGCGGGAGTTCTGGACCGGCACCGCCAGACCAAAGAAATCGAGGCCGACGTTCGTGCGCGTGTGACGAACGTCTGGATGGCTGATGTTCGCAGCGACGATCACTCCCGCGAAGAAGACGTTGGCCTGCAAGCCTTTCCCGAAGAGATCGAAGTTGAAATAGTTGATCCCGCCGAGCGGCACGACCGGGTACTCGATTCCGTCATCGTGGTAGAGGCCCCCCAGAAGGAAGAGCCGCGACTTCTGAAACCCTTCCTTGACGACACGCTCGCCGTCTTTCTTTTCGAGATAGCGCAGTCCGGCATCGGTCTCGCGCACCATGCGAACGTCCGAAGCCGAGGTCCGCTGCAACTCGGAGTCGTAATCATTGGGGTCGATGCGAATGTCCGTGAACGATGTCGATCTCTGCACAGCGCTGGCGCGGCCCGCGGCGGAGACGACCTGCTGGGCCCACACGTCGGTGGCGATCCAGATCAGCTCACGCGGATCGCTCTCGAGCGCTTCCGCGGCTGGAAGCGCGATTTTGCTGGCGCGCGCGAACGGCACGAAGTCGACGCGCTCCTCGTTCGAGAGCACTTCTCCGGAGAGATTGAGCTGCACCATGGAAATGCGGACACGCGCCCAGCTCTTCGTGTCGATCCAGACGGTTCCTCGATACAGCGGCACGGTCGCGGGAGCATTCGGCAGCGGCTCGAAGCGTACCTCGTACGTGCGATAGCCAAGCAGGTCGGTCTCGCGAACGAGCTGATAGCGATAGTCGTTCGTGAGCTGGATATCGAGAGGAAGCTGCGTGACTTTCTCCGGCTGCACGAGCGGCAGTTCAGGGATCCGTCCGTACTTCCAGCGGACGCCGTTGATGAGGAACTCCTGCCAGGCCCAGTCCGCACGGCCACTCGGGTCGGAGTAGAACGGCCCGGCGATGGTCGCTTCGATGGTCTCGGATGTCTCGCCGATTGCGAATCGGAGTTTCGTCGTGTTCTTCGCGATGTAACGCGGTTGGATGGTCGTCTGATAGGCACGATAGGCCTGATGGTTTCGGATGATTTCTTCCACGGTCAATCCGCGGTCGGTGGCGACGTCGATCGCCTCCTTCGTGGAACCGGCGACCGGCTTCTCGATCCGGTCGAAGGTCAGCAGATAGCCGCTCGTGGCCGGTTGTATACCCGCCAGCAGTCGCGTGCCTCGCCGGCCAGCGTCGGTGATCGCGCGTGGTCCTTTCGCGTCGAAACGCGTCGGTTTCGCATACTGATCTGCCTCAACGGCGACGATGTAAGTCGTCGAGTCGCCGCGCGGGACGATCACGCTGCGAAGGTCGCTTCCCCGGACGAATACCACCGCTGGCATCGTCGAGTCGGCGCCTTTCGCGTCGAGGACGGTCGGGTGGTTTGTAGCGTCGAACGCGTAGTCGCCACCCAGGGCGAGGTTGACGCTGGCGATGGTGGCCGCGTCGCTTCCCGCCGGCAGCATCGCAAACGTCGCTCCGTCAGCCAGGGCGCGGGCGGCGTCGTAGACCGGATTCGGAGAGGCCGCCGCGACGAGCGCGACGATCTTCTTGGATGGATCCCGTTCGGCCAGCCATGCGGCGGTCGCAGTGGTCTGGTCTCCTGCCACGACGACTGAGTCGATGTAGGGGGTCGCGCCCGCGTCGAACAAGCGGCCGAGTTCTTCGAGCGACGCCGGCCTCGAGACCGTGCGCGATGAAATCTCGATCCCCTGTGCCAGCACCGCCAGCCGCTTGATCGCGTATGAGGCCACGTCGACATCGGTCGTTCGCGGGGTGATTCCGATGGCGCCGAACGGTCCATGCAGGCGGGCCCATTCGATGATCGTCTTCGTGTTGTCGTCGACCTGCAGCAGCGCGTCAGAAGATCCGGTCAGCTCGTACGTGACGAGCAGCATGACCTTCCGACGCTGTTCCGGAAGCAGGGCATCGATGGCGGGGGAGAGTTCCGCGAGCGCCTCGCGATCGACTTCGATGAACGCAGGGATGCCGGCCGGAACGCTGCTCCTGTCCGCGACGACCCCGATGCAGAGTGAACAATCGACCGGCGCGGTTGCCGCATGGGCCGGTGTCACCAGAGCGAGAAGCACAACCACCACAGACACAACCAGACGCTTCATTCCAGGGAACCTCGATGGCCCGCGCGTCCCGCGCGGTGAATTGCTGCCGTGAACGCAGCGGCCGAGTTTGTTATTGCTGAGTTGCCGTACCAGCTGCCGCAGGGCAGCCCGGGCCGACCTGTCTGAGACGCCGCCAGCGCGTGCATGGTCACGGCTGAAACCGAACGTGCTGCCGTCGTTCTGCCCCTGACCGCTGACCCCCTGACCGCCTGTCTCACTCGGCTATACTCCTCACTCTTTTCAAGTGGGAAGTGACATGAAGACAGTGCAGATCAGAGAGTTACCGAAGCACGTGGGCGAGAAGGTCGTCGTCAACGGCTGGCTGTACAACAAGAGGTCGTCCGGCAAGCTTCAGTTCCCGATCATCCGGGACGGGAGCGGCTATCTCCAGTGTGTCATCTTCAAGAAGGAAGTGGATGAATCGACCTGGACGGCAGCCGAGGGTGTGACGCAGGAATCGACGGTACGGGTCATCGGGACGGTGCGCTCCGAGGAGCGTGCGCCGGGCGGCGTGGAACTCGGTGTGGAATCGTTTGAAGTCCCGTCACTCACGCACGACTATCCGATCACGCCGAAAGAACATGGCACCGCGTTCCTGATGGATCAGCGTCACCTCTGGCTGCGCTCGAAGAACCAGCACGCCATCCTGCGCGTGCGCAACGAGGTGGAAAAGTCGATCCGCGACTTCTTCTACGACCGCGACTTCGTCCTGATCGATTCGCCGATCCTGACTGCGAATGCGGCCGAGGGAACGTCGACGCTGTTCGAAACCGATTACTTCGGCCAGAAGGCCTACCTCTCGCAGTCCGGACAGCTTTACCTCGAGCCTGCTGCTGCGGCGTTCGGGAAGGTTTACTGTTTCGGTCCGACGTTCCGCGCGGAGAAGTCCAAGACCCGCCGTCATCTGATGGAGTTCTGGATGGTCGAGCCGGAAGTCGCATTCCTGGAGTTCCCCGGGCTGCAGGATCTTGCCGAGGAGTTCGTCGAGTACATCGTCGGCCGCGCCGTGGAGCGTTGCCAGGAAGAACTCAAGACCCTCGAGCGCGATCTCACGAAGCTCCAGAACGTGACGCGTCCCTTCCCGCGCATCAGCTATCGCGACGCCATCGAACTGCTCAAAACGCACGGAGTCGAGGCGAAGTTCGGCGACGACTTCGGCGGCGACGAGGAGACCATCATCGCCAACTCGTTTGACAAGCCGGTGATGATCAGCCGCTATCCAGCTGCGATCAAGGCGTTCTACATGCAGCCTGATCCTGAGGATCCGTCGCTCGCGCTGGGCCTCGACATGATTGCGCCGGAAGGGTATGGCGAGATCATCGGCGGATCGCAGCGCATCCACGATCACGACCTGCTGCTGGCCCGGATCCAGGAACACAACCTGCCGGTCGAGGCCTTCCAGTGGTACCTCGATGTGCGCAAGTACGGCACCTTCCCCCACAGCGGTTTCGGCATGGGAATCGAGCGCTGCGTCGCCTGGATTACCGGCGTCCCGCATCTCCGTGAAACCATTCCTTACCCGCGCATGCTGAATCGGATCTATCCGTGATGAGGCGGGCTGTTGGCTGTTGGCTTTTGGCTGTTGGGAAAAGCAGGTTGGTTGGTTAGGAATCAGCAGCAAAGACATGTCTTGAATCGATCGGTGGACCAGTAGTCTTTTCCCAACAGCCAACAGCCAACAGCCAACAGCCAACAGCCAACAGCCAACAGCCAACAGCCAACACCCATGGATAACCCGCAACAACTGCGCATCATCCCCCTCGGCGGTCTCGGTGAGATCGGCATGAACCTGATGATCTACGAGTATGGCGAGGACGCCATCATCGTGGATTGCGGAATGATGTTTCCGGATGCGGCGACGCTGGGAGTGGACGTCATCGTCCCCGACATGTCGTACATCTTCGAGAATTTCGCGAAGTTCCGTGGCGTGCTGGTGACGCACGGTCACGAGGACCACATCGGCGCCATTCCGTTCCTGGCCGAGAGGTTGCGCGTTCCTGTTTACGGCATGCCGCTGGCCCTCGCCTTCGTCGCGCACAAGCTCGATGAATTCCGGATCGACGACATCGAACTCAAAGAGATCAAGCCGCGCGAGGTGATCGAACTCGGTGCATTCCGCATCGAGGCACTCCGGGTGACGCACTCGATCGTCGATGCCCTGGGGTTTGCGATCACGACTCCTGCAGGGACGATCATTCACACCGGCGATTTCAAGATCGATCACACACCGATCGACAGGCGCGGCACGGACCTGTCGAGGTTCGCGGAGTACGGCGAGAAAGGCGTGCTCGTGCTCCTCAGCGACTCGACGAATGCGATGGTGCCGGGGCACGGGCCGTCCGAAACGAGCGTGGGACGCGGTCTCGATCGCGTCTTCGCCAACGCGAAGGGTCGCGTGGTCATGACCACGTTTGCGTCGCACATCCATCGCATTCAGCAGGCCATCGATCTCGCCCGCAAGTTCAAGCGTCGCGTCATGCTGGTGGGCCGCTCGATGGTGGACAACGTCGAAACCGCCGAGCGCCTCGGCTACATCCGCTTTCCCCGCGAATTGCGCTCCACCGGGACGGAGGATGGACGAAACCTTCTGATCCTCACGACCGGTACGCAAGGCGAGCCGTCGTCCGCACTCTCCCGCATGGCCATCGGCGAACACAAGCAGGTGCAGATCGGCGCTGGCGACGTCATCGTCATCTCGGCGCGGACCATCCCCGGAAACGAACGCTCGGTGGGTCACCTGATCGATAACCTCTATCGTCGTGGCGCCGAGGTTGTGTCGAACGAGAACGCAGACGTGCATGTCTCGGGTCATGCCTGCGAGGAAGAGTTGAAGCTGATGCTGGCGCTCACACGGCCGCGCTTTTTCATCCCGCTGCACGGAACCCTGCGCCACCTGATCCACCACGCGGGCCTCGCCGAGACGATGGGGGTGAAGCAGGGAACGGTCATCACGAATGGCCAGGTGGCGGTGATCGCGAACGACACGATTCAGGTGCTCGAAGAGCGCGTGCAGAATGGCAAGGTGTTCATCGATTCCGAGGCGGAGGAAGTGCCGGATGTGGTCGTGCGGGACCGCCAGCATCTCGCCGAGGATGGGTTCGTGATCGTGGTGCTGGCCGTCGGATCGGACGGCAGGCTGGTGAGAGATCCCGAGATCATCACTCGCGGGCTGGTCCATGTTGACGAGAGCCAGCAACTGCTGGCCGACCTGCGCCTTCAGATCGACGAAGTGTTCGCCGAAGGGTCACGAGGGGGACATCGCGACTCCGATCAGTTGCAGGAAAAAATCCGAGCCTTGCTCAAGCGCTTCTTCAGGAAGCGGATGGGCCGGCGCCCGATGATTCTTCCCGTCGTCTGGGAGATGTAGCACGACGGGTCACGCTGGTCAGGTCATTGCAGGAAGCGAAACCTTATGTCGATTCTCCAGGCCATCGTTCTCGGACTCGTGCAGGGCCTGACCGAGTTCATCCCCGTCAGTTCCACAGGACATCTCAAGCTCGTGCCCCAGCTTCTTGGCTGGGGTGACCCGGGTGCGCCGGTCTCGGCGGTGATTCAGTTCGGGACGATCCTGGCGGTGATCATCTACTTCGCGAGGGACATCCTGCGACTCATCGTCGGATTCGTGCGCGGGCTCGTGCGGAGGCAGATGTTCGCGGATCCCGACTCGCGTGAGGCGTGGTTCGTCATTTTCGGGACGATCCCCATCGTGGTGATCGGGCTGCTGCTCAAGCACCAGATCGAGACCGTGTTCCGCAGCACCTGGATCATGGCATTTCAACTCGTGTTCATCGCCATCCTCATGCAGATCTCGGAGAAGTTCGCGTTGACCCGGGGCGTGAGAGCTCCTGAGGATTTCAATGCGAAAGACGCGTGGGCCATCGGTTTCGGCCAGTGCATCGCGCTCATTCCCGGCTCCTCCCGCAGCGGTTCGACGCTGATGACGGCTCTGTTCCGTCGCATCCCGCATGCGACCGCTGCGCGGTTCTCGTTCATCATGAGCATTCCCGCCGTCTCAGCCGCGGGCCTGCTGGAACTGGTCTCCGAGCGTGACCATCTCGCGGTCATCGGCTGGTCTCCGATCATCGTGGCGATCATCGTGGCGTTCATCTCGGGCATCCTGGCGATTCACTACCTGCTCCGCTATCTGCGCACCCACACCACGCACATCTTCATTTACTACCGCTACGTTCTCGGCGCGGTGATGGCGGCTCTGCTTTTCACGGGGTACCTCAAGTAGCAGGTGAAGCTGACCGGACGTGGTCTGAAGCGCCCGCCGTGGGATCGTTCGAATCAGACGCTGGGTGAGGGCCCGCGCTAAGGCAAGAATTGAGTGTGGTTTACGCCTGTTCCGGGCACTTCGGCACGCATCCTGCTCCCTACGACCTCGACAGGAGGCGTACTCAATGCGCAAAGGTCTCGTAATTTCAACGCTGTAACTACC
>JBKJVD010000153.1:0-3032 GCA_046590585.1 Thermoanaerobaculia bacterium
TCCGCGGTCGGGAAAAATGTTCGTGTTGAACAGTACGCCGAGCGCTGTGACCCCCTGCCCGCGCGGGAAGAGGACGCCGAAGCCGCCGATCGTGTTCTCGCTCGCCGGA
Organism: Thermoanaerobaculia bacterium; assembly: GCA_046590585.1. GTDB lineage: Bacteria > Acidobacteriota > Thermoanaerobaculia > Gp7-AA8 > Gp7-AA8 > JBKJVD01. The sequence continues at coordinate 110 of JBKJVD010000153.1, forward strand.
TAGAACGCCGTGACCCTGGTCAACGGAAGCATCTCGATGCGATCGAGTGCTTCGGCAACCTCGGGGGCCCGCTTTCTGAGCAGGCCCGCTGCGGCTTTTGACGATGTACAGACAACGACGGTGCCGGAAAGATCTTCAGTTGCCGATTCGCCCTTGCGTACCTTCACTCCAAGCGCGAGGAGTTTGCTCTCGAGCGCGTCGATGAGTTCACTCAAGCCGGAAGGTGGAGCGACCAGACCATGGACTGCACCCTTCGCCGGCTTTTCTTTCTTGCCGAAGATCAGGCTCGCACTCAGGCGCGCGGGATCGCCGGCGTAGATCCCCTGGAGCGCCGCACCGACGATGTAGCGGGAGGCGCCGGCTCCGAGAACGCGGCTCGACCATCCGTCCATGGTCTCTTCAGGAGCGGGTCGGGTTCGTCCCGTGATCAGGCTCCCGGCAAGTCGCAGACCCATGTCCAGGGTCTCGACGGGACCAAGAGGAAACTGGCGAGGCCGGCCGCGATAGAGATAGCGGGCCTTGCTCTCTTTCTTCGTCTGCACCAGGGGAAGACCCAGTTCGGCGAAGAGAGACTCCACCCTGGCTGAGCTTCGAATTCCACTGGCGGCCAGTTCGACCGGACCCTGATCGGTCTTCAACGTGCCGATGAACCCACCGAGACGTTGCTGCGTTTCGATCAATGTCACTGCGGCGCCGTTGCGGGCGAGATAGTACGCGGTGGCCATTCCTGAGAAGCCACCACCAATCACTGTGATCTCCTTCATATCGAACTCGAAAAGATCCGCTGTTCCGGCGCTGCCAATCTCAGTCGCTGATCGAAGAACACGGTCGCGTTGCGAAGGAATGGCTTGCCCGCTTCAGTGAGCACGAGTTCATTCCCATCGAGTTCCACGAGGCCGTCCTCGAACAGCTGTGCGAGGTACGGTCGCACATCGACGAGTTGCCGGGCGTCGAGCGTGACGCGAAGCTTCGTCATGAAATCGATGATCTGCTTCCTGAGTCGCTGATCGACATCGGTCAGGAGATGTCCGCGCAGGGTCGGAATCTCTCCCGCACGAACGCGGCGCTCGTAGACCGGAGCGACCTTTTCATTCTGGTGAAAGCAGGTGGGCGTTTCCGAGATCGCGCTGACGCCGAGTCCGAGGAGGATGTCGGTGCGGAACTCGGTGTAGCCCATGAAGTTCCGATGGAGTTCGCCGGCATCGCGCGAAGCATTGAGCGCGTCTCCCGGAAGCGCGAAGTGGTCCATGCCGATCTCGACATAGCCTGCGTTGAGGAAGACGTCACGCGCAATCTCGTACAGTTCGCGCTTGTCCGGACCTTCGGGCAGATCCTCATCCTTGAAGAGACGCTGCGCCGGCTTGATCCACGGCACCTTCGCGAAGCTGTACAGAGCAATCCGATCGGGAGCCAGGCCTGCCGTGAGATGCGCCGTCTTGAGCATCGTCTCCGGCGTCTGTTTCGGCAGGCCGTAGATCAGGTCGTAGTTGACCGACGTGTACCCCATTGCGCGCGCATCGTTTGTCAGCTGTTCGGTGATCTCGAATGGCTGGATGCGATTGACGAGGTATTGAACGGTCGGATCGAAATCCTGCACACCCATCGACACGCGCGTGAAGCCCATCTCGCGCAATGCCTCGAGATGGCTGGCACTGGTGACGCGCGGGTTGACCTCAACCGAGGCGTCGAACTCCTCGCTGCGAAACGTCACGCGATCGAGCAGCGGCTTGAGAAGCGCCTTCAGGCTCGACGGGGAGAGAAAGGTCGGGGTTCCGCCTCCGAGATGAAGCTGGCGCAGAGGACGTTTCCCGAGATCGGGAACGGCCTCGAGATACTTCGCCCACTCTGCCGTGATCAGTTCGACGTACGGCTGTTCGCGATCGTGGTTCTGGGTGATGACGTTGTTGCAGCCGCAGAAAGTGCAGAGACTCTCGCAGAACGGGATGTGAAGGTAGACGGCCCACGTTGCTTCGGGACGCGCTGCAGCTTTCCGCAGTTCCTCGAGCCACTGTTCCGTGGTCGGATCCTGGCTCCAGTAAGGAACGGTGGGGTAACTCGTATACCGCGGGACCGGCACGTCGTACCGATCGAGCAGTGCGGAACTCGGAGCGACGCGTTCCGTGTTCGCGCTCATGCGAACACCTCCCGCACCGTGCGGATGAAGGTGCGTACGTTGTCTTCCGGCGTGTGTGGAAGCACGCCATGGCCGAGACCGCAAACCCAGCCGCGACGCTCGCTGGGACTCAGCTCGAGGAGCGGCGCAAGATACGCCTGCAGCTCGATCCTGAATTCGTCAGGCGGAAGAAACAGCAGGCTCTGATCGAAGTTGCCCTGGACGAATCCGATCCCCTGGCCGCTTTCAAAGGCCTCCCGCAGATCCCAGCGCCAGTCGATGCCGATTCCGGCAAGCGGGCCCGGTCTGAAGTGTGCGTCGTCGAGATGCGCCGGCTGAGTTCCGCGTGCGTAGTAGCCGATCCTGCCAGGAAACGCTTCGAAGATTCTCCCCAGATCAGGCGCGATCTCGCGGTGGAACCAGCTCGGTGCGAGCTCACCCGCGGCCGTGTCGAAGATCATCACGACTTCGGCGCCCCCGTCGAGCTGCAGGCGTATGTTCTCGATGAGCAGCGGGACCAGGATGTCCGCAAAATCGCGATACAGGCGCATCGAGCTCTTGACGTCGATCAGGTTCCCCTTGTGACTTCCCTCGACCGCATAAACGAACAGCGTCCAGGGGCCACCCACGAAACCGATCAGGCTCTTGTTCTGAGGAAGGAGCGCGCGGGTCTTTTTCATCGCCTCGCGCTGAAACTCCAGATGCGGCAGCGCCTCTTCGATCGATCGCAACTTGTGGAGCTGGCTCGCGTCGAGCTTTGGTTCGAGCGCCGGACCCGAGTCGCCATAGGTCAGGCCGAGCCCGAGCGCC
>JBKJVD010000249.1:0-19705 GCA_046590585.1 Thermoanaerobaculia bacterium
CCCGTTTCGCGCGAAAGCGCTTCGCGTGTGCCAGTCACACCTTCCGCGACGCTTTGGATCTCATGACGCAGGCTCTCCGCCGTCGTCTCGAAAAGGCGGCGAGTCTCTGCGTGGGCAGCGGTGCCCTGCTGCCGCAACGCGTCGAACATAGCCTTCAGATCGTCGTCACTCATCGTTCGTATCTTACCTTGTCACCCTCGAGATTTGCGGGCCTGAGTGAGCATGTTGGTCTGCAAGATGCGACCCCTTCCGTCCCTCAGTAGCCTCCCTCCCAGCCTTGGCTCTCCTCGAACCGGCGAAGTGTCAACCTCCTTTGCCTTCCTCGAAAACTGACAAGAGATTTTGACACGCCCGAAATCGGGGCGAGATGTCGAAGTGTCTTTGTATCAGACAGTTAGATCGGAATCACCTCATGGCTGCCAGCTTGAAATCTATAGCTGGCGAAAGGAGGTGGTGCTGAAGAGAGGAACGATTCGGGACAACCAGAGAGACAGGTTCAGTGTGGGAACCAGCTCAAAAAATCAGCCAGGTAGATCCAGTTTCAAAACGTTTCAGAAGGCTTGAAAAAGCGAAGTTCAGATCAACCACTAACTCAAAAGGAGATACATGAACCATGCGTAAGTCCCAGCTCATCGCGTTTGTTGCACTCTTCATTCTCTCCCTCACGTCCGCTGCCTTCGCGAATGAAGCGGCCGCGCCAGTTGCTTCGCCGTCGGGCGTGGTGAACATCAATACCGCCGAGGTGGCGCAGCTTTCGAACTTGCCGCGTGTCGGGCAGAAGGCTGCGCAGCGAATCGTCGATTACCGCCGCGATCACGGCGCGTTCAAGAAGACGAGCGACCTGATGCAGGTCAAGGGCTTCGGCGCCAAGTCGTTCGAGAAGCTCAGCGCCTACATCACCGTCGACGGCAAGACGACCCTCACCGCGAAGGTGAAGTCGGCCAGCACCCGCCGCAGCAAATCCTCGAAACAGCCCGCCACCGCGGCCTCGAAGTAGGCCGTCCCGCCCCCCAGGGCCGCCGCAGCAACGCGGCGGCCCTCCTCTTTTTCGCGCGCCTGCCGCGCGGACTCATTCAATCAGAACAACGCCAAGGAGAAGTTCTGTGCAGAGACGACAGGGAGGTTTCTCGCTTCTGGAAGTGCTGACCGTCATCGCCATCATCGGCATGTTCGTCAGCCTCACCTATCCGGCGCTCCAGTCGATGCGCCGCCGCAGCGCAGTGCGAGCAATCGCGACGGAGTTGCGCGCGATTTTTCACCGTGTGCGCAGCCGGGCCATCACGCGGAGTGACAACGCGGGCGTGAAGTTCACGCGCAACAGTGATGGCCAGTGGCGCTTCACCGTCTACGACGACGGGGACGGTGACGGTGTTCGGAACGACGACATCGACCGCGGTGTCGATCGGCGCATCTCGATGCCGCAGCCGGTGATGAACTCCAATGCAATCGCGAGCATCGCGTTACCGCTCGCCCGCATCGCCGACCCGGACGGTGGCTGGCTTGCGACGACTGCCAGCGCCGTGCAGTTCGGCCGCTCGACGATCTGCTCGTTTTCCACCGACGGCCGCTCCACGCCGGGATCGATCTATATCAGCGACCGGGGCGGACAGCTCTACGCGCTTCGCGTATTCGGCGCGACCGCAAAGATCCGGCTGCTGCGCTACGACTTCAACGCTGCGCGCTGGGAGGAACGCTGATGTCACGGAACATGATTCGCTCGCCGCACGACGAGCCGTTCGGATTCGTATGTCTGGATCGCCGTCAGCAGGCGGTCGCGCAGGAACGACTCATCGAATGCGGCGCTGATGACGGCGCCGTCCATGTCTCTTCCGACCGGAAGACCGGCGGCGAACAGGACGGTCGGCACGAGATCGGTGACGAAGGCCGGATCGGTGCGCTGCGGATGGGCGACGCCGGGTCCGGAGATCAGCAGGAATCCATCCTCGGCTCCGGCGTCAGCCTCGCGAACCCGCTTCATCACGAATTCGAACGCGGTTGCGGGGACGTCGGGCGGAGTGACGGCAGCGGGAGAACAGAGGAAGATCAGGTGCTCGGGATGGGCGCGGGCGAGAGCGTCGAGCGCTCGATCGAGTTCCTGAACGTACGCTCGCATCACGGCCCCTTTCGGTGTGTCACCTCCATCGAGTTGATTCGAGTAGACGTGGACGGCGAGCTGCGTGCGCGCGAAGCCATCGAGCCAGGCGACTGTCAGCTCTGCGCCTGCCGCCGCCTTGCCCGCGGCATCCAGCGCGGCGACATCAGCCTGGACGCCCTGCGCCGCGACGTCTCGTCGAGCGCCGGCTCCACGCAGCCGCTCCAGCACGACCGCGGAAGGATGTCCGGACCGGAGCACCGCGTCGGACACGACGAGGCCGGCGTCCCCTACGCGGACTGCAGGCCAGCCGATGACGGCGCTGTGCAGCGAGAGTCGCTGGAAAATCCCCCAGACCGGCAGCGAGTCACCGGCAGGGAGCGGAGCGGCGATCCGCTGCACGGGAGGAATGAGGCCCCAGGCGCGGAAGCCGACGCCGCTCGGGACGAGGAGGAATCGCTCCCCGGGATCGGATCCGTTCAGCGGCGTCCGATACGCGAAACGTCCCGTGACGCCATGCCGGTATGGGAGTTTTCCTGTGGCGAGCGAAGCCCAGAGCGCCTTCGGGCTGGTGGTGGGGAACGGTTCGATCCTGCTGAAGTAACCCCGCGACATGGAGCGCTCGAAGAACGGCAGGCCTCCCTCCGAACCGAGCGTCACGAGCCAGTCGTATGGCAGATTGCGGATAACGACGAGCAGGACTGGTCGCTGTCCGGCCACGGTTCCTACATTCGCCACCACGACTTCCCGCTTCGCGGTCCGGTAACTCTCTCGTCGCTGGTAGAGGAAGAACGACGAGAGCGCGATGACTGCTGCTGTGATGGCGAAAATAATCCGGGAGCGGCGGCGATCGGCGCCGCGCTCGAAGAACCAGAGAGCCAGCAGCACGAATGCAGTTGCGGTGATGACGTTGGTCGCCTTCGAGAGGATGCGCACGGCCCCTGGTGGCAGATAGATCCGCACTGTGGTCAGGTGCATCCAGTAGATGATCGACGCGATGAACGCGGCCAGCGTGATGTAGCCGAACCCGTGCGCGCGGAACTGCCCGTCATCGGGGCGACCGAACAGGCGCACGCGCAGCACGCGCAATCCCCAGAGCGCGGAACCGAACAGGAGCCCGCACGTCAGTCCGTACACGATCGTGACGACGGCCAGGCGACCGGGCGTCACATTGACCTGGGGATTCAGGAAGTACAGCAGGTGCGCCATGTAGAGACCGAAAATCGATCCCGCCAGCACGCGCTTGAAGTAGGCCCACCTGAATCTCACGGCGGCAGTCTAACAACCGGGGGGCGCTGATGATCACCGCCGACCGGCTGCGCCGCTGCACTTCCACCCTCGACGTGCTCCGCCTCCTCGGCGACCTCGGCTACCCGGTTGCGCCGATCGAAGTCGATCGTGCCGAGTGGTCGCGAGGCGGAATCGAGCTGCCGTGGAGCAGCGAGGCGTCGCTGACCCTGTTGTCCCGGCTTCCGCACTTCGACCTTTTCCTTCTCGAGGGAGAAAGTGGCTCAGAAGCCATATCGCAATTTCTACGCGCTTACGGAAACCACAATGTGGCAACTAAATCAGCGCTTGTTTATACGCAGTGGAATCTAAATCTGCTTTCACTGCACGACATCGATGGCCGCGGACGATGCCGGCGTCTCGACATCGGGCTGGCTTCGCCCTCCGAGCATGCGCTGGATCGGCTCAACCTGCTCGCCTGCCCCGGCGACGAATCCTCCATCGAGCGTGTTTATGACCGCGCACTCGATCGTGAAAAGCTGACGCGCCAGTTCTTCCAGCGGTTCAGTGAGGCGGTTGTGGAACTGACGGACGCCACCCGTCACCTCTGCCCGGGCGAGCCGGAAGAACAGTTCTCCGGTCACGCGCTCCTGGTGATGTCGCGTCTCCTGTTTCTTCAGTTCCTGCAGAAGAAGGGCTGGCTCGCCGGCGAGCGGCGATTTCTGATCGACCGGGTGATGGATTGCATCCGGCGGGAGCGTTGTGTCTATCGAAGCGTCCTGGAGCCGCTCTTCTTCGAATGCCTCAACACGCCGGAGCCTCTTCGTGGATCGACCGCCAGGAAACTGGGCCGCCGGGTTCCCTACCTCAATGGTGGCCTGTTCGAGCCGACGGCCTTCGAGTCGAGGCATCCCGGCCTGGAGATTCCGAACCAGCTCGTCGAGCAGATTCTCGAGACGGTCTTCGAGCGATTCGATTTCAGCACGGATGAGAATGATGGAGCGGGCGTCCACATCGATCCAGAAATGCTCGGGAAAGTGTTCGAGTCGCTCATGGCCGCGGGCGAGCGTGCCGCAACGGGGAGTTTCTACACGCCGCGACCGATCGTAGAGAAGGTTACGAGACGCGCGATCTGTGAATGGCTGGCGTCGGGTGATGAGGACCGGTCGGCGCGACTGATTGGTGGCGGTGCGTTTGAGCCCCCCGAGGCGGAACAGCTTCTGACGCGATTGGAGGGGATCACGGTGCTCGATCCTGCGTGCGGGTCGGGAGCGTTCCTGCTTGCCGCGCTGGTCGAGATCGAACGGCTGCACATACTGCTCGCGAAGGCAACAGGCCTGACGGTCGGACCTGGGCTGAGGCGGCGGATCGTCGAGAACTCGCTGCATGGAGTCGATCTCAAGCCGGAAGCCGTTCGGCTCTGCGAACTCAGGCTATGGCTCGCGATCGTCTCCAGTTCATCGGATGCAATCGAAGCGATTCAGCCGCTGCCGAATCTCGACCGGAACATCCTGCAGGGAAACTCACTCATCGGTCCGACCGATCATCTCGGGAACGCACGGGGCGACGTGTATCGCTCCTGGTTGAGCGCGCTGCGGACGCAACGGGATCTGGTCGATCGCTATCGGAACGCCTCGCGCGCTGAACGGCCGGCGCTGGCGCGGCTCGTTCGCGCGCACGATCTGCAGATCGCGGGAGAGCTGCTGGCGCGTTCGATCGAACTCGACGAGGCGGCGCTGATGGATGAAACGTCGCGGGGCATGAATCTTTTCGGCGAGCCGATCACGCCCGACGCGGCTCGCTGCCGTCTGCTCCAGGAGCGGATCCGCGATTCTCGCCGATCTCTCGAACGCATCGATGGCGGTGAACTCGATTACTTCGCCTACGACGTTCATTTCTCCCACGTGCTTGCCGCCGGAGGGTTCAGCGTCGTCCTCGGCAATCCCCCCTGGGTGCGGAACAGCCGAATCGACCCGCGTGCGCGACAGATGTACGCGGATCGATTCGCGCTGTTCAGAAGAAGGAGCGGGGGAGGATTCCACCAGCCCGACGTGGCGCTGGCATTCGTGGAGCGCAGCTCCGCGCTCGTCGAACCGGGCGGAATCGTGGCGCTCCTGATGCCGTCGAAGGTTGCGAACGCCAGGTACGCCACCACCTTCCGGGAGTTCATCGAACGGGACACGACCCTGATCGAACTGCACGACTGGACCGAGGAAGGGCGACGCTGGTTCGATGCGGACACGTTTCCGCTGGCGGTCACATTCAGGAAGTCTCTTCCATCCGAGGGCAGCCGGGCCGATGTCACCATTGCAGGCGAAACCTTTCCGCTCGCGCAGCGGCACCTCCGTGTCGCCGCAGGCTCGGAGTGGCGGCTGATTCCCGGGACGCTGCAGCCTCTCTTCGATCGCCTCGGAGGGAACTTTCCCCAACTCGACCACGCCCTCGGGCGAAGTCCTTTCATGGGCGTGAAGACAGGAAACAATCACGCCTTTTTTCTCGGCGATGCGACCCTGAGAAATGACGAGCTGATCACGCCTGATGGGATTGCGATTCCTCTTCATGCAGTGTGCCGGAGTGTGCGGGGCCGCGACGTGAGGCGGTGGTCGGCCGCAGCATCCGAGTGGATGCTCTGGCCTCCGGCAGGCGGCTGGAAAACTCCACCTGCATGGGCCGTCAGGCTGTCGAAGGCGCGCGGGATCGATGTGAGCGAGTTGCGGCTCTCTTCCGTCAGGCCGGAGCACGTAGGGATGCAGGTCACATGGAAAGATGTGTCGCGCGGCATGGCTGCTGCAGTCATTCCCGATTCGGTCACCGTCGCCGGGATGCAATTTCCCATCGTCGCCAATCAGACGCTGTACTCGATTGACGCCGTGTCGCTCGACGAAGCCTGGGCGATTGCTGCCGTTCTCAACTCGACCGTGGCCGGAGCGCTGCTCGTTGCCATCGCGGAGCGGGCCAAGGACGGGTACTTCCGTTACTTTGGACGCACGGTCGCTTCACTCGCGTTTCCGCTCGCAGTCTGGGAGCAGGACCGCCCTGCCTGGACGCGTCTGGCGCGAAGGGCAGCGACGAGCACTGAAGCGTGCGGGGAACTCGACGAGCGGATTGCGCAGGCCTACGGCGTGACGTCAGAAGAGAATCGAGAACTCTCGCGGTTCCTCGAGGCGCGTCTCGGTGCTTGCTGACCATCAGAGCGCGGCGGTCCCATGGCTGCGCGCGGCCCTGAGCCGGTATCGAGGAGCACTGCTCGCCGATGCGCCGGGGACCGGCAAGACGCGCATCGCGCTGGCTCTGGCCCGTATCTACCGCGACGAGGCGGTGTCGATCGAAGTGATCGTCCCAGCGGCTCTCGTTCCGCAGTGGCGTGAGGGACTGAATGAACTCGAGATTCCGGCCGCAGTGCTGACTCATGACTCACTGGCGAACCTTCCGTACGTTCCTTCCTGCCGGCGGCGCTTCCTGATCGTCGATGAAGCGCATGCGTTCAGGAATCCGGCGACTAAGCGGTACGACGCGCTCGCCAGGCGGATCATCGCCGCCGATGTCCTGCTGGTGACCGCGACACCCGTGTGCAATCGCGCCGGCGATCTGCGGGCACTGCTCGCGCTGATCGTTGCGGACGACGCGCTCGTGGCGATGGGTCTTCCGTCGATCGATGCGGTGTTCGAACGGGCGGATGCGGGAGGGATGGCGATGGCCGTCGGCCAGCTTGTTCTCCGGCGGGACCGCGCGGTCGTTCCTCCGGCCCTGCAATTCGGAACGTTGCTGCGACGGCGGATTCCGTACGAGCTGTCACCGGCCCTCGACGCGGTGGTTGAGGCGATCGGCTCGCTCGCCTTCCCGCTCCTCGATCAGGCGAACCTGGTGCGTCGCTTCTTTCTGTATCGATGGCAATCGAGTGATGCCGCGCTGCTCGAAACCATCCGGCGTCAGGCGCGCTTCTATACACGAGCGATCGATGCGGTGAGTCATGGCCGCGCGCTGACCCGAAACGATTACAGGCGCATCTTCACGACCGAAGCGGCAGACGGGCCGATGCAGCAGATTCTGTTCTGGAACGTGTTCGTGGATGCCGCGACTTCGACGCCGATCCGGGCGCTCGAGGGAGAACTGGAACGACTGGCCGCGTTGAGCCGGCTCATCGAACTACATCCGTCCGCGAAGAGCGCTGTGTTGCTGGAGGTCGTCGAGTCGCTGAACGATGCGGCTCTGATCTTCACAACGTCCGTGGCGACCGCCCGCGATCTGCACCGGGTGCTGGCGCGCGGGCGTCGCGTCGCAATCGCGACCGGCGCATCACCCCGCGCTGCCGCGGTGGCGATCGAGGAGTTCCGCCGCGGCCGGCTCGAGCTCCTCGTGGCCACGGATCTCGCGTCGGAGGGATTGAACCTCCAGCTTGCGGGATGTGTCATTCATTACGACATTCCGTGGAATCCGGTGAGACTCGATCAGCGGAACGGGCGGATGCACCGGATCGGGCAGCGACGGTCCCAGGTCACCGCGTGCTACTTCGTTCCGGAACCGGATCTCTGTGGCGTGACGCCGGTCGTGCTGGCCAAGAGCCGGCTTCGTGTGAAGATCGAGCGGGCAACCGCGGCTGAGGCAAGCGGAGCGTCGACCATGAGGTCGAGGCTGCACCGCTCCGATCCAGCGGCGCGGCTGGCCGAGGTTGCGGAACGCGGGGGCCTGCAACTCGATCCCGGACTGCTGCGCAGGCATCGGGCCGGAATCGATCGACTGATGAGCGAGATGTGTGCGGAATGGCTCGATTCGTCGAAACTGATGGCGCTGAATGAACTGGTGCGCGCCGACGCGGGAGCTGAGAATCCTGTGTTGCCGGCGCACGGGCGGTGAGGCGCTCATATAATCCGCGGCGTGAACCTGCTGATCGTTGATGACGAGGCCTCTCTTCGGGACTTCCTCACCATCATGTTCGAGGAAGAGGGATGGCGCGTCGAAAGCGCGGCGTCCATCGCCGAAGCACGCGTGGCGATCACCAGGAGCGAGCCGGAACTCGTCCTCTGCGACCTGATGCTGCCTGACGGTTCCGGGATCGACCTGCTGCGGGACGTCAAGGCTCAGCACCCCGGCCTTGCCTTCATCATGATCACTGCCTACACATCGACCAAGTCAGCGGTTGAGGCGCTGAAGGCCGGCGCCTTCGATTACATCGCCAAGCCGTTCGACATCGACGAACTCCGGATCATCGTCCGCAACGCCATGGCGAGGAAGGAACTCGAAGACGAGAACCTGCACCTCCGCACTGCTCTCGAAGAGAAGTTCACGTTTGCGAACATCATCGGCCGCAGCAACCGGATGCAGGACATCTTCGGCATCGTCCAGCGGATCGCCAGGACCAGCTCCACGGTCCTGATCTCGGGCGAGTCGGGAACGGGCAAGGAACTGATCGCCCGGGCCATTCACTACAACTCGGGCCGGCGCGGGAAGTTCGTCTCGATCAACTGCGGTGCGCTTCCCGAGACGCTGCTCGAGTCGGAACTCTTCGGCCACGAACGAGGCGCATTCACCGGCGCGATCCGTGAGAAGCGGGGACTGTTCCACGAGGCCGAGCGAGGGACGATCTTTCTCGATGAGATTGGCGAAACCTCCACGGCCATGCAGATCAAGCTGCTCCGGGTTCTGCAGGATCGCGTGGTGCGGAAGGTTGGTTCGAACACCGAGTCCGTGGTCGACGTCCGGGTCATCGCCGCGACGAATCGCGATCTCGCCGAATCGATCCGCGAAGGCACGTTTCGCGAGGACCTGTTTTACCGCATCAACGTCATCCCCATCACGCTGCCTTCGCTCAGGCAGAGGCGCGAGGACATTCCGCTGCTCGTCGATCACTTCATCGAGAAGTTCTGCAGAAACCTCGAAATCCCGAAGAAAAAGATTTCAGCAGATGCGATGAGGGCCATCGAGAAGTATCACTGGCCGGGGAACGTGCGCGAACTCGAGAACGTCATCGAACGGACGACGGCGCTCGAAGCCTCCGAGGTGATGACCACCAAGTCGCTTCCTGAACATGTGCTGATCGGCAGCACCGTGCCTGACATCTCGGTGGAACTGCCGGATGACGGCATTTCGCTCCAGGATCATCTCGAGGCCATCGGCAAGATCATGATGCTCAAGGCTCTCGAGCGGAGCGGGGGCGTGCAGACGCAGGCGGCCGAACTGCTGCGCATGTCGTTCCGCTCCTTTCGCTACTACGCAAAAAAATACGAACTCATCCCGCGTGACGGCAAGCCCGACGACGGTGTGGAGGTGGAGAGTGAGGGTTAGTCTGGTGCTGATGATCCTGAGCGGCGTTTTCACGTGTGCACCGGGCAAGGTTGCTGCGCCGGCTGCTCCCCTGGCGCCTCCGTCGACCGGCCCGCGAGTCACCCTGCCGGACGGTTATGTGGTCAAGGTCGAGATCGCTGCGGAAGACGAAACGCGTGCGCAGGGACTCATGTACCGCGACCGGGTACGCGAGGGCGCGGGGATGCTGTTCTTCTTTGCCACCAGTGAGGTCTACCCGTTCTGGATGAAGAACACCCTCATTCCCCTCGACATGATCTGGATTGGAGAGGATCAGAAGGTCGTGGACGTGAAATCGGGAGTTCCGCCTTGTCAGGCCGATCCTTGTCCTAGTTATGCGCCTTCAGGCCGCGCCCGGTATGTACTGGAACTCGGTTCCGGCGTGGCAGCGCAGCATCGGGTCACGACCGGGTCGCAGCTACGCTTCGACGGAACCGAGAGCGTGATCGTCCACTGATCGCGATCGGAATTTCGGCTTTTTCCGCACGTTGACCCGTTCATCCATGCTCCGCGCCAGAGGCGAGAATCTCCGCTCGGTTTTGATTCTGCTGTTCCTGACGATTGCCTTCTTTTTTCTGGAGGTCCAGGATCCGCAGAAGTACGGACTGCTGTTCGAGTTCGATCGCGACTCGGTGCTGTCCGGCGATCTCTGGCGCCTCTTCTCCTATCAGTTCACGCAGCATGGGCAGGGATGGTTTGCGTTCCCTGCGCCGGTGGTGCTGTTCTTCACCCTGCTGCTCCTCTACCTGATGGGATCGGCGATTGAGGAGGAGTGGGGGACGGCGCGCTTCCTGACGATGTTCGCGGTCTCATCCTGCGTGACTGCCCTCGTTGCAGGGATTCTCAACGTCCCGCTGTTTGGATCGTACTTCGTGAACTTCACGCTGCTCTTCGTGTACGCCGCGATGTACCCGATGCAGACCTTTTTTATGTTCGGAGTCATCCCGATCCGGGTGCGATGGCTTGCGTACATCGCGGGAGCGCTTCTCTTCGTCGCCATCGGCGCCGGCGGTTTCGCCAACATCGCGGTACTCGCCGGGGCGATCACGGGCCTCGCCTTCTATGCGACGGGCCGGGTCCGGTTCGGGATCTCGAGACGGGCAGTGCCCGCTGGGACTCGCGCCGCTCAACCAGAGGCACCGCCCGAGCCCGAGCCGTTTCGAGCCGACCTTCGCGCCGTCCGGAACACCGCGCGATCCGGGGCGATGAAGAAGGCTGTCGCCTCCGGTTCCGGTGAGCAGGTGGATCGACTGATCCATGAGTGTGAGCGCGACATCGTCGCTGGGGTGAACATCTGCCCGCCGGTAGACTTCAAGCCGGGAGCGGAGGACGGCTACTGTGTCCGGTGCGAAGGATTCGCCGAGTGTGCCGCCCGGTCATTGCGCATTCAGCGCGCGGGAATCATCGACGCGCCCCCCGTTTCCGCGGCCGAAGTCGTCCGCTGAACGTCGAGTCAGGAATCGGCGCCTGAGGACGGGGGCGGCGAGCCTTCCCCGCCGCCAGTGCGGCGACGACGACGGATACGACGACGCTTGCGCTTTTCCGGGTCACCGCCGCCACTGCTCTCCGGCGGCGAGGCGGGACCGTTCGGAACCGTTGCCGTGGGCGTGGCCGATGCGGATGATCGTGCCGGACGCTCACGCCTCCGGTTCGATCGTGCCGGACGCTCGGACGGCTGCGGCCTGGACGGCGCGGCGGACGGATCCTGCTGCTGGTGTTGCTGCTGCGGAGCGGCGGCCTGCCCTTCGGCCGCGCCGGGACCTTTGCCGCGACGGCGGCGCCGGCGCCGCTTGTTGGCGGACGACTGGGATTCGTCGATCAGGAGCCCTGTATCCGGAACTGCCTGAGGCGATGTGACCTGATCCCGCGGCCTCGAGCTTTCCCGCTCCTGCCGGTCGCCACGCCCGCGCTCGCGTCGCTGCTGAGGCTGCGGCGGCTTCTGGCTGCGATCCTTTGGCTGCTGCGGCTGACCCTTCTGCTTCTGCGGCTCACCCTTGGGCGGTCGCTGATCCGGGCGGGCCGGCTTGCCCGGCTTGCCGCGATCTTTCCCGAAGCGCTGCTCCCACTCCTGAATCTTCTTCTGGAGGTAACGACGGGACAGCGATTCCTGGCGCGCGCGTGTCTCGTCGAATCCGCAGTAAGGGCAGCGGGTCCAACCCTCGGGGTATGTCTTACGGCACTTCGAGCAGAGGATGCTTTTCGGCAGAGGCATTTGGAATCGGCGCGCATTGTACACTTCCCACCGTGCCCGAGACTGAAGAGGAACGCCGCGTCCGGACGCTCCGGACCCTCATCGAGATGGCGGATGAATCGTCGCCCAACCTCTGCTGGGACGATAAGCGTGCTGCCGACCTGCTCCGCTCCCAGTCCTCCCCGGAGGAACTCGAGGTCCTCGGTGCGAGCGACATCCTGATCCGGCACATCTTCGGGGACCGACATGTCCGGTAGGTTCCGGGTCCGTGTTGAAGCCCGGTTCGAATCGGCGCACTTTCTCCGCGAGTATCGCGGGATCTCTGAGCCGATGCACGGGCATTCGTACAAGGTTGAAGCGGAACTCGAGGGCGAGGGCGGCGGCGTGGATTGCGACGCTATCGCGGTCGATTTCGTCAGTGCCCGGAAGAAGCTCGAAGTCCTGGCCAAAAAACTGGACTACGGATGCATCAACGACGTGCCGCCCTTCGACAGGATCAACCCATCTGCGGAGAACATCGCGGAGTGGTTCAGTGGAGAACTGGCAGCGGCCGTCGCTGACGAGCGAGCAATCGTCGTTGCGGTCACGATCTGGGAAGGACCGGTGAACTCGGTCACCTTTGCTCCGGACCGTGCACGCCTGAGCGGAGACAGCACCGGATGAAGTTGGCCAACCATACTGCGCTCAAGGAGTGGGCCAGTGTCGTCGAGGCCCTGGGCGAGGGCCGGCAGGTGGTGCTCGCGCGCAAGGGCGGAATCGCGGATCCTGCCTTCGGAGTCGACTCCTCGCGCTTTTACCTCTACCCGACGTACTTTCACCAGGGCGAAATGCAGGCCCGCACCGAGGTGATGGTCACGCACTGGTGCGAGGTGGTCCGGCTCTGGAGTGTGCGTGAAGTCGCGGAACTCGAGCGATTCAGTCACCTCGTGGCGATGCCGCTCGAATCCCTGTTGACGCGTTACCGCTTCCGCCCCGATCAGGCTTTGCACGTCATCGGGGTCAGGGTCTGGCAACTCGCCGCGGCGCAGCGTGTTGCATACAAGGATGCTTACGGCGGGTGCACCAGCTGGATCAGCCTCGATGACGAGATTGATGTCGATGGATCGACTCTCGTCCTGAGCGAGGCGAAACTCGAGCAGAAGTTCGACGCGATCGATGCGCTGATTGGCGCTCAGTCCGCAGACGCGTCGCGGTGAACGAGGAGCACGAATTCGCACACGGCCGTTGCGACCTGGCGACCGGCACTGTCGTGCAATGCCGAACTCACGACCGAGATGCGCGTCCCCTTCTTGATGACCGTGGCCGTGGCCGTGACTGCGGTGTTGGCGCGACGCAGGAAGTGAATGCTCAGATTTGAGGTGGCGAAGTTCATCTCGCCTTCGAACCGGGTGGCGAGAGCGCATGCAGCGGCGGTGTCGGCGAGCATGGAGAGGATTCCTCCATGGACAGCTCCCGTCGTGTTGTCGAACTCCGGCTCGAACCGGATCGAGAGCTGGCACTCTCCCTCGCTCAGGGACTCGATGCGAAATGCGAGAAACCGTCGAACGGGGTGAGTTCCAAAGCTTCGCTCGAGCACTTCAGACATGCCTGCGAATCGGGGATCGATCGTCATTGCGCGTCAAGATATCAGTGCTCTGATGGTCCCACCGGTTGCCCCGCGAAGCGAGGAGGAGGAAAAAGTACCGGTGGAAACTAGCGTGAGGCGGGTGCGCTCACAAAATTCCAACTCGGGGATTGATTCTCAGCCAAACCGATGTATACTGGCGCCCGGGAATTTCGGCTGTTTACCGTTTGTTGACCGGCGATTCAAGCCACTCCCTCCGTTTTCCTGTAGATTTCATCCTGAGCCATCGCCTGATCAGGACGGCCGTGTCCGGAAACAAGGACGGCCGCGCACCGGCGTCACGATGACGCGCCAGAGTGCGGCGATGACCATGGAACCGATAAACCTTTACAGAGCAGCGACTTCACGGACTTCGTGTCGGCGCTGGTAACTCGCAGACGATGCCGCGCATCTAAGGATGGAAGCGGCACGACTTATGAAGTTTTCGTCTGCCGCAGGGAGAGATCATGAAGAGCGCCGAAACGTACGAACACGAACAGGGGTGGGACTTCGAGAGGGCAGCGATGCCCTACGTGGACTCGCTGTACAACACGGCGTACCGGATGACGCGTAATTCCGAGGACGCTGAAGATCTCGTCCAGGAAACGTACCTGAAGGCGTACAAGTACTACGACAAGTTCGAAGAAGGTACGAACTTCAAGGCGTGGCTCTTCAAGATCATGAAGAACACGTTCATCAATAACTACCGGAAGAAGAAACTCACTCCGCACAAGATCGATTTCTCGGAAATCGAAGAGTCGTACGAGCGAGTGATCCAGAAGAACGCCCCCGACCTGATCAAGGATCCGGAGAGCGAAATCTTCCAGGACATGATGGACGAGGACGTGAAGCGCGCTCTCGACTCTCTGCCGCACGACTACAAGATGGTGGTGCTGCTGGCCGACATCGAAGGCTTCTCGTACAAGGAAATCGCGGAGATTCTCGACTGCCCGGTCGGTACTGTGATGTCGCGCCTCTACCGCGGCCGCAAGATGCTCGAGCGGACGCTGCTCGAGTATGCCAGGAAGTATGGCTACATCCGGGGCGAGGCTGAACCCGCCAAGATGCGGTCGCGAAAGGACGAGACCAAGGGTCGCAAAAAGAAGGATCAGCCTGCTGCGGACGAGACGGAAGTCGTCGAACCGGAAGACAACGAAGAAGCCGTCCTGTTCGCCGACGAAGAAGAATTCGAGTTTGAAGTTGAGGAAGAGCCGGAAGAGGAATTCGAGATCGAGTAGGCGCGGTTGCACCACTCGAAATCCGTGATTTCGAGTTCAGGGGGCGCCGGGATGCTGTGCAGTGAAGTCAAGCGCGTGATGTACTTCTTCCTCGACGAAACACTTGGTGAAGGAAAGAAGCGTGATTTCAGCAGCCACACCAGTCTCTGCCCCGACTGCGACGCCCGTGTCCGAGTCCATCAGCGGCTTCGCGCCATCGTCAAATCGAAGCTCGAAAAAATGACGGCTCCGGATCACCTCCGCAAGCGTCTGGTCCGGTCGATCCGGGCGTTTCAGGCAGAATGGTCGCAGTAGCGCTCCGGCGCGGTTAGAATCCGCGCCGTGAACGGTCAGCTGATCCTGGTTTCATCCAACCCCAACAAGGGCATCGAAGCAGAACGCATTCTCGGCGTTCCGCTTCTGCGTGTCTCCATGGTCCTGCCGGAGATTCAGGCGGCCACGGTCGAGGAAGTGACGCGCTACAAGCTCGAAGTCGCGCGCACGAAGGGCCACCGCCGGATTCTCGTCGAAGACGTGTCACTCGGATTCGACGAACTGGGGAACTTTCCAGGTCCTTACGTCAAATGGCTTCTCGAGGCCGCAGGAGGTGCCGGCCTCGCGGCAATTGCGTACGCCCTTCGGAATCGCGCGGCGCGCGCTCAATGCTGCGTTGCTTATTGGAACGGGTCGGAAGGAAAGCTCTTCACCGGTGAAGCTCGCGGAGAAATCCTGGTCGAACCACGCGGAGAACAGCAGTTCGGCTGGGACCCGTGGTTCCAGCCGGCGGGATCCGATCGAACCTTTGCGGAGATGACTGCCGACGAGAAGGATGCCGTCTCGCATCGCGGCAATGCCTATCGAGCGCTCGCGGCCCATCTCGCGACCGAAGACCGGCCACAGTAACCGGACACTCTGACCCCACCGGTGGACGAATCCTGGACACCAATCCCGACCCGCTTTAGTGCAACATCCCGGTAACCCCATCGTAAGGTTGGTGATAGCGGTCAGGGTGCCGGGTTGTTGCGGCTGGCAGGGCCCTTGAAGTCATGGATCTCGCCGCGGTGCGACCGAGGGCGAGAGGGGACGGATCAATGTGGGTCTTTGATGGTGAGGAGTGGATCGACGATGAGGACGGCGACAGCTTGCAGCGGAAGGAGAGGATCACTCCGCCGGTGATTCCCATCGATGCGTTCCTGCCTGAACTGCAGGTCCAGATCGTGACGCCGACGCAGCGTCCTGTGCCGCCGCCACCCATGTAGTCATCTGCAGGTCAACCGAAACGCTCGAGACCAGGGGCTGCGAAAGCGGCCCTTGAATTTTTTATCCGCCACCCGCCGGCGTATGACGTTTCAGAAACGCCTGGACGATCGGTTCGATGATTTCAGGTGCGACCGCGAAGATCCGGTCGGCGTGATAATTTCCGGGTAGTTCGAGGATATGCATTTCGCTGGGCGGGTTAGCCGCCTCGTTCAGGGCCATGGAGTGTTGATGGGTAATGAGCCAGTCATCCTTCACGTGGATCATGCAGAGCGGAACGTGGACGTTGCCGACATCGTCCAGCGCCCGGATCCGTGAGGATCGGGGAGACCGCCAGTCCAGGCGCGGCCCGCGGAATGCCTGTCCGAATGCGATGTGCCGGTGGAGCGCGAAGGGACTCAGTTTCGGCGTGATCATCGCCGGATCGGCCACGGGCGAGATCAGCAGAATCGACGCAAGCGGCAGTTGATGACGCGAGGCTGCTGAGATTGCGATCGCACCTCCGTAGGACAGCCCGAGCAGCGTCACCGACTCGAACGGCACCCGTCCAGCCAGATGGTGGATCACCGCCGCCACGTCATGATGCTCGTGGAGGTTGAATCCGTATCTGCCGCCACTTTCCCCGTGCCCCCGGACATCCATCACGACGCTGCGGTAGCCGGATCTGCGCAGCAGACTCGCGAGCCGGAGCATCGCCGGATGCCTGCGGTTCCGCCAGAAACCGGGCACCACCAGCACCAGCGAACGGGACTCCGCGTGGTGAATGTCGTAGTGAATTCGAGTGCCGTCGAAGGAGACGACACTGTCACTTTCGACCACCTCTTCACGAGAGGCGGATGCGGGAAAACTTGACTTTAGCTCAGCCATTCCTAATATAGCGCCCGGAGCATCACGATCTGCGGCTGCTCCGTCCCGGTCTAATACCACCCTATAGTCTAGTTTTGCCCGCTGAAAAGGCGGGCGTGAGTTGAAGTTCTGAGAAGCGAGGTGATTCGGGCACCCGGACAACACGTCCTGTTTGTTTCACCAACAACATCCGAACTTAGAAAACAGATCGCGAGATCTGAAAATTTAGAGGAGAGTTTACCCAATGAAGAAGTCACTCGTTCTTACCCTGATCACCCTGTTCGCCGTTGCAATCTTCGCTGTCAGCTGCAAGAAGGAAGAGAACATCACGACCGACACGGCAGTCACCGACACGGCCATGACGGCCACCGACACGGCCATGACCACCACCGAGACGACCACCACGATGACCACCACCGAGACGACCATGACGACTGGCACGGACACCACGGGCACCGGCATGATGTCGACCGACACGATGGGCACCACCGGCACCACGACGACGACCACGTCGACGTCGGCTCCGACGAAAACCAAGTAACTCGATCTTCCCTGGTTTCGAAAACGCCCCGCTTCGGAGGGGCGTTTTTTTTGTGTTTCACCGCAGGACCATGGCACCTGTTATGCTGTAAAGCTGTCGGGTTGTCACGAACCTGATGGCAGACCATTGCCTTTTACTCGCAAACACTCATTTTACGGGTGTGAAGAATCGAAAAGGAGGTGAGGGCTGGCACCCAGAAAAGTGACCAAGAATCCGTTTCTCGTAACCGTCATCAATCAACTGAAGGAAGGAACATCAATGAAGAACAGAATTCTCGTGCTGCTGACCGTTTCCGCTCTCACCGTCTTCGGCTTTGCCTGCAAGAGCGAAACGAATACGACCGTGACCGACACTGCGGCAACGACCGACACGGCCATGTCCACCACCGAATCGACCACGATGATGACCGACACCACCATGACCAGCATGTCGACCGACACGACTGGCACTGGCATGATGTCGACCGACACCACGGGCACCGGCATGATGTCGACCGACACGACCGGTACCGGCATGACGTCGACCACGTCGACCACGTCGACGGCGATGACGACGACCACCAAGACCACCACCTAAGCCTCACGCAATGGCAGTCCAAGGCGCCCCGCTCACGCGGGGCGCTTTTTTTATCGCCGGTTCGCGAGGGAGGCCAGATCGACACGCAGCCGCTTCATGATCTCTTCGACCTGGCGCTCCGCGTCATCGAGGCTGCCACGGTTGTCCAGGATGAAGTCAGCATGGCGGAGTCTCTCCTCCCGCGGCATCTGATGCGACATGCGCCGGAGCACATCCTCTTCTCGCATTCCCCGGGCGATGGCCCTCTCCAGTTGTAACTCCGGAGGAAGGTCAACGACCACGATGCGGTCGTATCTGGTCCGCCCTCCAGCCTCGAGAAGCAGCGTCGCCTCAACCACGTAGATCACGCCGGCGGGCGACTCTGACTCCGCCGCACCGGCCCGGCGTGCTTCCTCTGCAATCACCAGCGGATGGATGAGGGAGTTGAGTCGCGCGATGCTGGCCTGGTCCTGGAACGCCACCTCCGACAGGTGCGCGCGGTCGATGTTTCCTCCGGCGTCGAGAATGCCGGAACCGTACTCGCGAACGATGGCGGCATGTCCCGGCTGACCGGGACGATAGAGATCGGAGACCAGCCGGTCCGCATCGATCACGACACAGCCGTGCCGCTCGAAGAGGCGGGAGATGGTCGACTTTCCACTGGCGATGCCACCGGTCAGGCCGACCTTGAGAATCACGCCCGCCCCCGCGCCGCCGCCGTCAGGGTGTTTCGCATCAGCATGGCGATCGTCATCGGGCCCACGCCTCCAGGTACCGGCGTAATCCACCCGGCGACTTCCCGGGCGCGCGAAAAGTCGACGTCGCCGAGGAGGACGGATCCGTTCTTCGCGAGGAGTCGCGATTTCTCTTCATCGTGGGCCAGGCGTGGAGCGAAGTCGCTCTCGACCCGGTTCATTCCGACGTCGATGACGATCGCCCCGGGCTTGATCATCTCGGCGGTGACGAGGATTGGCCGGCCGATCGCGGCGACCAGGATGTCCGCTTCCCTGGCGATTCCGGCGAGATTGCGGGTCCGCGAATGGCAGATCGTGACCGTTGCGTCCCGCTGGAGCAGCAGGGCCGCCATCGGCTTTCCAACGATGTCACTCCGCCCGATCACAACCGCGTGGCTGCCCTGGATCGACTCGCCGGTCGATTCGATCAGCCGGATGACTCCCGCGGGCGTGCAGGGGGCGAAGGCGGGGCGACCCAGGTGCAGCATTCCGACGCTGCTCGGATGGAAGCCGTCGACATCCTTTTCCGGAGCGATCGCGTCGATCACCTTCCTCGCGTCGATCTGCTTCGGCAGAGGAAGTTGCACCAGGATCCCGTGGATCGACTCATCCTGGTTGAGTTGCTGTACCACTTTCAGCAATTCCTCCTCAGAGGTTTCCTCGGGGAGGACGATCTGCCTTCCGGTGAGGCCGAGTTCTTCGGCCTTTTTGGCCTTGTTACGGACGTAAATCTCCGAGGCAGGGTCGTTTCCGACCCGGACGGCTGCCAGACCGGGACTGAAGCCGAGACGGGCTACCTCCGCGACGACTTCTTCTTCCACCTGGCGGGCTACGAGGCGACCATCAATCAGTTTTCCGTTCACGACGCGGCTTCTACCACGCCCTTGCGGGATTGTTCAACGCCGGTTCGTGGTTAGCAGGGGTCCGGGCGGAACCATGTCGTCCGGCGGGAATCATCTGCTTGACAGTGGTTGTTGGCCGATGTTACCGTCGCTTCCCCTTTCCTGACGGGAAAACCGGTTCAGCGCAGGAAGTCGTACAAAGATTGCTACAGCACACCTTTCCCGTCAGGAAAGGGGAAGCGACGGTAACATCGGCCAACAACCACTGTCAAGCAGATGATTCCCGCCGGACGACATGGT
>JBKJVD010000093.1:0-10885 GCA_046590585.1 Thermoanaerobaculia bacterium
ACACAGTGATACGCCGGTACGGGAACGGACCAGCCCGTAGCATCAGCACAATCTCCATGAATCGATCCAACGCCCTGCTACCGCTCGCCATTCAGAGCCGCATCCTTTAAGGAATCCCGATGAACATGACTCGCACCAGGACGTATCTGCCCGCTGTCGCCGCTTTGCTCTCGCTGCTCTTCCCCGTCGCGCTTTTCGCGGCTTCGGACGTCGTCACGGTCGGTACCGTCAACGCGAGCGGAACCACCGTCGACGTCCCGGTCTACATCCGCGACGTAGCGGGTACCGCGCTCGGCCAGGACCGCCCGGCAGGCTCGAAGATTCAGTCCTTCAGCATCAAGGTCACCTACGCCCCGGTGTCAGCCGTGCAGTCGGTCACATTCACGCGCGCCGGCATCACCTCGAACCTGAACCCAACCTCGGAGTTCAAGCCAGCCACCAGCAACTCGATCTCGCTTCTCGATACGTTCTCGGAATCGACCGATCTCATTCCGTTCACGCTCAACGCCGCGGCGCCGGGAAATCAGGTCGCGCATCTCGTGTTCACGCTCACCGGCTCAGCCGCTCCCGGCTCGTCCATTTCGCTCACGCTCGATCCGTCGCTCACGCAACTCACGGACGCTGGCGGAACTGCTGCGACGAAAGAGACCAGCGCCAACGGCGGACTGTCTCTCGTCAACGGCCAGATCAACATTCCTGCCCTCACGCTTTCGCTTTCGCCGTCGTCACGGACGATCGCGCCGGGAAGCGATGGGAATCTCTCTGCCATCCTCAGCGGCGTCACACCCGTCGATGTCACGCTCACTCTTTCGTCCTCGAACACGAGTGTCGCAACGGTTCCCGCTTCCGTCACGATCCTGGCCGGCACCTCCTCGGCCTCGTTCCGGGTGACCGCCGTAGCCCTCGGCAGTGCCCGCATCACCGCGACCTCGGGCAGCCTGACGGCCGGTTCAAACGTCAGCGTTGCCAACGCCCCGCCCGTCTGCACCCAGCCCTCCGCTCCTTCCCTCACCGCACCAGCGAGCGCCAGCACCGGCGCCGCCTACGCCGTCACGTGGGCGGCGACGAATGCGGCTACCGAATACGCGCTCGAGGAATCGACTGACGAAGGGTTCAGTACTCCGTTCATACAGACTCTTACGGGGACGACCGCCTCGTTCACTCACACCACCGGCGGGGTCCGTTATTACTACCGGATCCGCGCCCGCAATCGCGCCGGGGCCTGCGACCTTTCGTCGGACTCGTCGGCGATCGTTTCGGTCCTCATCACCGACGCCCCTCTCCCTGTGACGCGCGTCCTGACCGTGGTCGGCTCACTGCAAGGAAGCTTCGGTTCGTTCTTCCGCACGTCGCTCCGCCTCTACAACCCGCACACGTCCTCCGTCTCCGGCCGCCTCGTCTTCCACCGCGCCGGGACATCGGGGACGGCTGCAGATCCGATGCTCGCCTACTCGATTCCTTCCGGGAAGTCGCTCTCATACGCCGACCTCCTTCCCGCCATGGGCCTGGACGGACTCGGGAGCGTCGACCTGATCGCAGACGCCTCATCACAGTTCCCGATCGCCGCAGGTCGCGTATTCAATGACGCGGGCGCCGCTGGAACCAGCGGCCTCGGACTCGAAGCACTTCCGCTCAGCGATGCGTTGCCAACCGGTGCCACCGGCGTGCTCCTCGCCCCGGATGACGTGCAGCACTTCCGTCTCAATATCGGCGTGCGCACGCTCACCGCCGGCGCTGCCATGATTATCACGGTCCGCGACCGGGATGGCGTGACAGTCAAGACGTTGACCGCTTCTTACGCTCCCACTTTCTTCAGCCAGGTCTCGTCGGCTGCAACCCTCGAAGGCTACGCCCTCGCCGGCGGAGAAACGATCTCGTTTACGATCACCAGCGGAAGCGCCTTCATCTACGGCTCCACGACCGACAACACCACCAACGACCCGACCGTCCTGTTCGCGCAGCCAACGGGGGACTGAGGTCTGAGGTCTCTGTCAATCTTTCGACTCAGTTCTCAGGACTCGCAAGATGAGACGGTTTGAGCGCTATGTGGCGATTGGGGACAGCACCGTCGAGGGGCTCGACGATCCTCGCGACGACGGACGGTATCGCGGGTGGGCCGACCGGCTCGCCGCACACATCGCCACCACCCAGGGAAGCGTCTCGTACGCGAACCTCGGCGTACGTGGGCGCAACACCAGGGAGATCCATGATGAACAACTCGGTCCGGCCCTGGCGATGCGTCCGCAGCTGGCCGCAGTGGTGTGCGGGACGAACGACCTGTTGCGCCTCCGGTTCGATGCGGTCGCGCTGGCGAACGACATCGAGGCGATGCAGCGGGCGCTGATTGCGTCCGGCGCGACGGTCATCACGTTCACGCTTCCCGACCTGAGCGCGATCATGCCGCTGGCGCGCCTGCTTCGCAGCCGGCTGCTCACGATGAACCAGTTGATTCGCGATGTCTCTGCGCGCACCGGCGCGATCGTCTGCGACCTCGCCGCGTATCCGGTCGCATCCGACATGCGCCTCTGGTCCGGTGACCGGCTCCACGCCAATTCCGCCGGGCACGCCCGGATTGCCGCGGCACTCGCCTGGTCCCTCGGGCTCCCGGGCATCGACCACTCGTGGAGCAACCCGCTGCCGGGAAATCCACCTTCAGGCCCGGCGCACTTCGTTGCCAGCGAGTTTCGCTGGCTCCGCCAGTATCTCCTCCCCTGGCTCTGGCGTCACGCGCGAGGCATCTCGTCAGGCGACGGCATCACCGCAAAGTACCCGGAGTTTGTCGAGATCACGACCAGTTGAGCGGTTCGAGCGGGCTCGTCTCACGTCATCCTGAGCCAATGAACCGCGCTTCGCAGCGACTGAGGGTAAGAAACTCGTCTTCGAAGCAGCCGCGTGCAAGCTGTCTCCCTTCTCCTCGCGGGAGAAGGAAGCTTGAAGTGCCTTCGGAGCGCGATCGTCTTCAGCCAGCCAACCCGCATAACTACTGGGCGTTTCTTAGAAGTCGGCGGTGATGCAGCCGCGCGGAGCGCTGCTGCAGCGTAGCGCGACGAAGGAACTCGAGATACGAGGATCGGAACAACGGAGCGGGCGGATGGCGCAAAAGGAACAGCGCCGTGATTTGAGTTGCTTCGCCGCGCTACGCCGGCTCGGCATGACGTGGTTGTGAGAGCGACCCCGAGACCAATTCCTTAAACCCAGTGGCCGCGGTCAACGCGCTCAGCACGTCAGGTCCGGTTTCTTAGCTCAGCCCAGTGCTTCATTGTCGCCACGCCGCTCTGGTGAGAGTATGGAGCCACACACATCCATCAGGTTCCAGGGTCGGTAAGGAGTCTTTCGATGCACGACTCGGCGCAGGTGTTTCGATCGATCGGCATGGAGTCGAAGGCGCGCAGCCCGCTCAGCGAGCCATGCATCATGGTCATCCTCGGCGCCACCGGCGATCTCACCAAGCGCCTGCTGGTGCCCGCGCTCTACAACCTCACCTGCGACGGACTGCTGTCCGATCACTTCGCGATTCTCGGCGTCGGTCGCAACGAGATGACGACGGGCGAGTTCCGCACCCGCATCTCTGGAGCGAACGATGGACTTCGCGCGTTTCACACCCGGCAGGAGTTCGACGAGGCGGCCGCCGATCACCTGATGAGCCGCATGCACTACGCGACTGCGGAGATCGATGTCGGCGCGTTCCGTCAGGTCAGGGCGCAGGTCGAGGCACTCGACACCCAATACGGAACCGGCGGAAACGTGCTGTTCTACTTCGCGATGGCTCCCCGCTTCTTCGGAGAGTTATGCGACAAGCTTTTCCAGGCCGGCTTTCAGGATGGTCGCGGCTGGAAGCGGATCATCGTCGAGAAGCCGTTCGGCACCGATCTCGACTCCGCGTTGAAGTTGAATGCATCGATCCTCGAACACTGGAAGGAAGATCAGATCTACCGGGTCGATCATTACCTCGGCAAGGAGACGGTCCAGAACCTGCTGGCCTTCCGGTTCTCGAACGGAATGTTCGAGCCGCTGTGGAACCGCAACCACATCGATAACATCCAGTTCAATGTCTGCGAGTCGGTCGACGTGCAGGGGCGAGGCGCGTACTACGACAGCGCCGGCGTCCTGCGCGACATGATGCAGAACCACATGTTCCAGATGCTGGCCTACCTCTGCATGGAACCGCCCGGCTCCCTGAGCGCCGATTCGATCCGCAACGAGAAAGCGAAGCTGCTCGAGTCGGTCCGCGTCTACAAGCCCGAGGAGGTGCCGCTGAACGTGGTTCGCGGCCAGTACGGTCCGGACAGCGGCGCGGCAAAGCCCGGCTACCGGGAGGAGCCCGACGTCGATCCCGCTTCGAGCACGGAGACGTTTGCCGCAGCACGCCTCTACATCGACAACTGGCGCTGGCAGGGGGTGCCGGTCTACCTCCGGTCCGGCAAGGCATTGTGGAAGCGCAGCACGGAAATCGTCGTGGAGTTCAAGAAAGCACCGGAGGCGATCTTCCGCACCACGCCCGTCGAAACACTCGAACCGAACCGCCTGGTATTTCACATTCAGCCCTCGCAGGGAATCGGGCTGCTTTTCCAGGCGAAAGTGCCCGGTCCTGAACTGCAACTTCAGAAAGTCGACATGAGGTTCAACTACGGCAACGTCTTCAAGGCCTCGCGATACACCGGGTACGAAGTGATGCTCTATTCATGTACGCGCGGCGACGCCACGCTCTTTTCGCGAGGCGATCTGGTGGAGGCCGCCTGGCGCATCGCGCAGCCGATCCTCGACTACTGGACTGAGACACCGGCAGGCGACGAGTTCCCCAACTACATCCGCAACTCGTGGGGACCGCCGGCGGCCGGCGACCTGATCGAGCGTGATGGACGAAACTGGTTCGAAGTCGTCACCCCCGACGTCCTGGAGAAATCACCGATGTTCGCAGGGGCTGATCCCCTGCTGCTCAACTCCGTAATCATGGCGCTGCATGCCTGTTCCGCGGAGCGCGGCGAGACCGTGATCGAGCGGGGCGGGGTAGCCCGGGAGATGTACCTGATCTCCAGAGGTCAGGTGGAAGTGATCGATCACGCAGGACGGGTCATCCACACCCTGGGCGATGGCGATTTTTTCGGTGAGATCGGACTCCTGATGTCCACACCCCGAACCGCGACGATCCGCGCGGCAACGCAATGCGACCTTTTCGTCCTGACGAAAAGCGACTTCAGCCGGATCCTTCGCGATCATCCGCAGTTCGCGCAGGCAATGACCACTGTGGCCCGGGAACGGTACGACATCACCGTTTCAGGTGACGAACTGATGGGGAATTCATAAAGTCTCCACCGTACAGATGTTGAGCTCGCCGCTTTCCAGAGTTAGTGAGATACTACCGAGCGCACCCCATGAAAAAAACTGTACTCATCGTGGATGACGATCCAGCCATTCGCGCGATGGTCCGGTCGGTCCTCGCCCGCGAAGGGTTTGAGGTCGAAGACGTCGACAGCTCCAACGCCGCCGTCACGAGGCTGCATCAGGCGCACTACGATGCTGTCGTGCTCGATGTGGTGATGGGCAATGGCTCAGGGTTGGAAGTCCTGAATGCAATCGCGACCCTCCGCCCCGAGGCAAAGTGCGTTGTCGTGATCTCGGCCAGCTCACCAGCGAACATTGCCAGCATCGATCCGGCGAACGTCGCGGCGAAGCTGCGCAAGCCATTCGACATTCAGCAACTCGTGGACGCCGTTCGCGACTGCGTCGAAGCCTGACCCCGCGCTATGACAGAGTCCTTCACAGCTGGCACTCCGCGCCTCCCGCTCGAAGCGGTCCTCACGACCGGCCAGTTGGAGCAGCGAGGGCGTCGAACCGCCGACTATGAAGCTGAGAGCCGCGCCCTGGCCGCCCTCCTTCAGGAACTGGGCGCAACCTCGGGAAACGTCCTTCAGAAACTGGTCGAGACGTCGTTGAGCCTCTGCGCAGCGCACTCCTCAGGGATCAGCCTGATGGAGAAGACCCAGGACGGCCCACAATTCCGCTGGAGAGCCGTCGCGGGAAGATGGGCACCTTTCCTGGGCGGGACGATGCTTCGCAACGCCAGTCCGTGCGGCACGGTGCTCGACAGAAACTCCGCGTTACTCTTCTCTCATCCCGAGCGGCATTTCCCCATCCCCGCCGAACTCCTCCCCGAAGCCGAGGAGGTGCTGTTGATTCCGTTTTACATTGCGAACGAGCCGGTCGGCACGGTCTGGATCATTTCCCACGACGAAAGCCGCAGGTTCGATCTCGAAGATCAACGCCTCATGACCAGTCTCGCGAATTTCGCCTCGACAGCCTGCACGTTGATGCAGTCGCGAGAAGACGCCGAGGCCTCGGCAGCCGAGAACGCCCGCGCCTACGAAGAAGCCAGGGCAGCGAACCGGGCCCGGGATGAATTTTTCGCCGCACTTTCCCACGAGTTGCGCACGCCACTCACGTCCGTCATGGGCTGGTCGGCGCTGCTTGCCCGCCACCCTGACGGCAGCACCGCTCTCGAAGCTTCCCGCGCAATCACGAGCGCTGCGTTGCTTCAGGCGCAACTCATCGACGACCTGCTCGATGTCTCCAGAATGATGACCGGCAAGTTCGCGATCGCCAAGAGCAGCGTCGATCTGCGAGACATCGTTGAAGACGTGATCAACTCGTTTCGACCGGCAGCGGAAAGCAAAGGCGTTGAGCTCAGATACGAATCCTCCGCTCCAGTTCCGATGTCCGGCGACGCCACGCGGCTCCGGCAGGTGGTGAGCAATCTCCTGTCGAACGCCATCAAGTTCACACCACTCGGAGGAAAGATCACAAGCACCCTGCATGCAGACGGGATCGCAGCGGTCCTCACCGTCTCCGATACCGGCGAGGGGATTCCTGCGCAGTTCCTTCCTCATGTCTTCGAGCGGTATGCGCAGCTTGGAGAGAGAAGGCATGGAGGGATGGGACTCGGACTCGCCATCGTGAGGCACATCGTGGAAGCCCACGCCGGCAGCGTGGTCGCGGCAAGCGAAGGCAAGGCGTTGGGAACGACGTTCACCGTCCGCCTCCCGGCCGGGCCATCCGCAGTGATTCGGAACGCATCGAACGGCGATTCCTGACATCGAGGCCGGAAGCACAGCAACTGCTACACTCTCGCGTTCGTGTCGCGCCCTTTCCTCGTCGTCGGTTTCCTCCTCCTGGCTCTTCTATCCCGGTCGGGATTTGCCCTCGATCCAGATCGTCGACTGACCCAATACGTTCACGACTCATGGACCAGCAACGACGGCCTCCCGCAGGATTCAATCAACGGCATTGCGCAAACCCCTGATGGCTATCTCTGGCTAGCCACGCAGGAAGGGATCGCGCGCTTCGACGGCAGCCGATTCACGGTCTTCGACTCGCGCACGTCCAATGGGAAAATCGGAAACTTCGTCTACACACTGTTCGTCGATCATGCGGGCATTCTCTGGGCCGGATCCGCCGGCGGCCTGCTGCGTTACGACGGCAACGAGCAATTCACCCTGTTCGATCAGACACGTGGATGGCCCACCACCTCACCCAAGGACATCTCCGAAGATCCGTCAGGAGCTTTATGGGCCGGGCTGGGTGGCGGCGGAACGCTCCGGGGAAAGGGGCTGGTTCGCTTCAAGGACGGCCGGATCAGGCAGTTCAGCACGCAGGACGGCCTGGCGAACGACCAGGTTTACTCCACCGCGGTCGATCGAACCGGCGCGGTCTGGTGCGGCACCGGAAAGGGCTTGAGTGTCCTGCGGAATGGCCGCTTCGAAACGTGGAGGAAAACCAGTGGACTCCCCGATGACTTTATCCGGGTGGTGCGCCAGGATCATGAAGGCAGCATCTGGATCGGCACGGCGCATGGATTGAGCCGCTTCAAGAACAACCGGTTCACGACGTTTACGACCCGCGACGGCCTGCTCGATGACGAGATCTATACGATCTACGAGGATCGCGACCGAGTCCTCTGGATCGGCACCCGCAAAGGCGTGAACCGGATGATGGGCGGCCGCGTCGAGTCAGCGCCCCCTTCGATGGGTGGAATCGCGAACGATCAGGTCTTCGCCTTCATGGAAGATCGCGAAGGGAGCCTGTGGATCGGCACCCATGCTGCCGGGCTGCATCGCCTTCGCGCGGGGAAGTTCACGCCGTTGGGCTCACCCGAGGGCCTGCTCGGCGAGAACGCCATTTCCATCTATCAGGATCGTGGCGGCAGGATGTGGATCGGGACTCTGCCGGGCGGTCTGAACGTTCTGGACACCGGCTCGCTGCGCTCCTACTCGGCGAAGGACGGGCTCACATCCAACAACGCCGGGCCAGTCCTGCAGGACCGGGCAGGCATCTACTGGATCGGTACCGGGGACGGGCTCTTTCGAAAGGACGGAAAGCGGTTCACCTCGTTCACGAAAAAAGACGGGCTGCCGGACGACCGTATCACGGCCCTGTACGAGGATCGCCGCGGCACCCTGTGGATCGGCACCGGCGACGGCCTGGCGCGCATGCTGGATGGCCGATGCATCCCGCTTTCCCTCGAGCCGGGAGGTCCCACTGGAATTCGCGTCCTGCATGAAGATCGCACCGGTCGTTTCTGGATTGGCGGCGGAGACGGTCTCGGTTACCTGCGCGACGGAAGGTTCGTTCCGTTCCCTCTCCCCGCGCCCTCCGACGTCAGCGTCACCACGGTTCACGAAGATCCGGACGGAACTCTCTGGTTCGGAACCTGGGGTGCCGGGATTTATCGTGTCAAGGGATCCCAGGTCCGGCGGATCGCGTCGACCGAAGGGCTGTTCGACGACGTGGCCTGGGGGATCGTCGACGACCTGGTGGGCAACTTCTGGGTGTCGAGCAACCGGGGTATTTACCGCGTCTCCCGAAACCAGCTCAACGCCGTCGCGGATGGCAGGCTCCGGCAGGTCGAGCCGATCGTCTACGGCACCGCGGACGGGATGCGTCGTCGCGAGTGCAACCTGGGAAGGTTTTCAGCCATTCGCGCATCCGACGGCAAGCTCTGGTTCGCGACCACCGTAGGGACCGTTGTGATCGACCCGCGGCATATCCGCACCAACGGTCTGCCTCCGCCCGTGACACTCGCACGCTTCACCGCAGACGACAGGCCGATCCCGATTGCGACCGCGGCGACCGTGCTTCCTGCCGGCACCCGTACCATCGAGTTCGAATACGCTGCGCTCAGCTTCGTCTCCCCTTCGCGCGTCCGCTACCGCTACAAACTGGAAGGGTTCGACGATCACTGGATCGAGGCGGGCACCCGTCGTAACGCGTTCTACACGAACATCGACCCAGGCGCTTACACCTTCCGCGTGATCGCTGCGAACGACGACGGGGTATGGAACGAGACCGGAGCCACGACCAGATTTCGCCTCCGGCCGTTCTTTTATCAGACATGGTGGTTCGGCGTACTGGTCGTCGTTGCGCTGATCCTTCTGGGCGCGGCAATGAAGGAACTCCGGGCACGCCAGATCAAGATCCGTCATCAGGTCTATCACGATCCGATGACCGGCATGCCCAACCGGAGATTACTCATGGAACGCGCTGCTGTGGCGTTGGCCGAGGCAGGACGCCGCGGACGTTCCATCGGCGTCCTCTTTCTCGATCTCGACGGATTCAAGGGCGTGAACGACAATCTGGGACACGCGGCCGGCGATCAATTGCTCAAGCTCGTGGCTGCCCGGTTCAAGAGCTGTGTTCGTGACATCGATACGCTCGCCAGGATCGGTGGGGACGAGTTCGCCATCCTGCTGGCGGAGCTCGGTGACGAGGCGCGTGCCTCAGAAGTGGCGCAGCGACTCATCGACGCCATGCGCGCCGAGTTTGCTTTCGACGGCCATCACATCACCCTCGGCGTCAGCATCGGCATCGCCCTGCATCCATTCGATGGCACAGACGCACCGACGATGCTTCAGGCCGCGGATCGCGCCATGTACCGCGCCAAGATCTCCGGCGGCAATGCCTTTCAGTTCAACGCTGCGGATTCGACGGAGACGGTGAACCTCTGACCGCTGGTGTTGCGCGTCGAAACATCCGGCGACCCGGCCCGTCCTACCTGGAGAAGTCGCGCGACCGAAAAGTGAGGCCATGATGCGAATCCTCGTGATGCTGATGACGATCACCCTCTCCATCCCCATGCTCGCGCAGTCCACGCCGCCACGCCGCATCATTCCGCGCGCGTCCCGAGGGCAGGAGGCTGAAGCCGCGGAGTCGTATATCAAGCAGGCTGCCGAGCAACTTCTCCCGATCAAGAAGCGCTTCGACCGGGATCTTGCGATCCTGCATCACATCAACAATGTCGATGAGGCCCTTTCTGATGAATCGCAACCGTACAACGCGATCCAGAAAGCCTGCGACGAAATCGATGAGGCGAAACGACTCGAGCCCGACTTTCTCGTCAAGCAGGGAGTGGTCGCGTCCCAGCAGGCTCTCGACCAGGCCCGCCGCGGCCCCGGCTCAGCGGACTTCAGCCGCCTGCGTACGCTGGTTCGAACGGAGGCCGCGGCCCCGGCACTACGCGCCGTCGCACGCAACGGCGCCCTTCTTCAGGAGGAACTGCTCGCCTGGATCAAGGTGCAGGAACTGATCAGCGCTCACCTCCGCTCACTGGCAGAGATCAGCGCCGAAAGCGTGCGCGTCACCCAGCAGGAGCACTGAGGAAGCCCATCCGCGGGCAGTTGGGCGCTTCGAGCGGGCTCGTCTCACGTCATCCTGAGTCGGCGGAGCTGCAGCCGCGCGGAGCGCTGCCGCAGCGGAGCGCGGCGAAGGAACTCAAGATACGAGAATCAAGAAACCACGGAGCGGGCGGGTGGCGCAAAAAAACAGCGCCGTATCTTGAGTTGCTTCGCCGCGCTACGCCGGCTCAGCATGACGTGCCTGGGCGGAGCCTACGATC
>JBKJVD010000200.1:0-5501 GCA_046590585.1 Thermoanaerobaculia bacterium
AGGGTGAATCCCTTCCCGACCGCTGGAACGGGCGACGATCGCTCGAAGTAGGGCCGTTGGACGACCCCGTCCGACGGTCGGGCGCGTCGAGCGCACGACTGCCCTTTGTGTACTCGCGACGGCGTCGGATCGCGGCGCGCCAATCCCCGCTGATCTGATCTGCCACAGGGCAGTCGAGGGCTCGACGCCCTCGACCGTCGGACGGGGTCGTCCAACGGCCCTATTTCGAGCGATCGTCGTCCTCCGGGTCCGCGCCGATTCACCCTGACCCCTAACCCCTGACCCCTGAAACTACAGCAGCAGTTTGTAGACGTCGTTCTTGCGCAGTGCGAACTTTTCGGCGACTGCTTTCACGGCGTCGTTGCGACGCATGCCGCTGGTTCGAAGGCGATCGAACTCGCTGCGGATCTCGATCGGTGAGACTTCCGAGACGACTTGTCGCGCCGGGCCAATCACCAGCGTGATCTCGCCGCGAATCGAGTCGCGGGAACGAAACATGGCCAGCAGTTCGGAGAGCGGCCCGCGCGCGATTTCTTCGTGCAGCTTCGTCATCTCACGCGCCACCGCTCCCTCCGCGTCGCCGAACACCGCCAGCGCGTCGGCGAGTGAGTCGATGAGACGCGCGGGAGATTCGTAGAGGACGATGGTGTGGCCCAGTGCTGCGAACTCACGGTAGAAGTCGAGGCGTTCGCCCTGACGATGAGGCGCGAATCCGGCGAACGTGAACGGCATCGGAGCGATGCCGCTGGCGACGAGCGCCAGCGCCGCGGCAAACGGGCCCGGGATCGGGACGATCTCCACGGCGCGCTCGCGCGCCAGCCGCACGATCGGGAATCCAGGATCGGAGAGCAACGGCATTCCGGCGTCGCTGACGAGCGCAATCGTGGCCCCGGCCTCGATCCGCGCAAGGACGATCGCGGCCCTGGCGTCCTCGTTGTGCTCGTGAAAACTCTCGGTTGGACGGTCGATGCCGAAATGCTGGAGCAGCTTCCGGGTATGCCGGGTGTCTTCGCAGAGGATGGTGTCGGCGCTCTTCAACGCCTCAATCGCGCGCGGTGGAAAGTCGGACAGGTTTCCGATCGGTGTGGCCACGATGAACAACCTGCCTGGCGTCAACTCTGCCTCGCGCTGTAGCTCTGCCAGAGGAGGATCGCGGCGGAAGCGGCCACGTTGAGCGATTCCACGCGGTTCGACATCCCCACGCGAAGAAGGGTCGCACGCGACCTGACCTCGCGGGAGATGCCCGTGCCCTCGCTGCCGAAAAGAAGGATCGCGCCGCTCGCAGGAGGTGCCGCCGCCGATCCCGCGGCGTCGGCGGCGTAGATTGGCAGGTCGGAGTCGAACAGATCATCGGCGGACGCGTTTGCGACCGGCACATTCAGCACCGCGCCCGCGGAAGCGCGGATGGCCTTGGGGCCGTACGCGTCGGCGCAACCAGGAAGGAGGACCACGCCGGCGGCATCGAAGGCCGCAGCGAGACGGACGATGGTCCCGACGTTTCCAGGGTCCTGTACCGCTTCGAGCGCCACGATCAGTTTCAGCGGCGCCGCCCGAAGGAGCGTGCCCAACTCGGCGCGGGGCCGCTCGAAGAGGCCGAGGACTCCCTGAGGGGAGCGCGTGTCGGTCAGAGCCTCGAACAGTCCGGGCGCGAAGGAGACTTCCTTCTCGCCCCATCCGCGCGGTTCCCGCTTCGTCGCGATGGCGATCGGAATCCAGCCTGCGAGGATGGCGTCGGCTACCGGCTTGGGGCCTTCGATCACGATCTCCTGATCGTGGTCGCGGATCGCTTCACGGAAGCGTTTGAAGATCGGGTTCTGCCGGCTCGCTACGCTTTTCATTACAATGCGCCTTTTTCCGAGCTGCCGATGATACTTAAACTAATCAAGATAGGTGCGGCCACCGCCGCGAAGACGTCGGTCTGGTCCGCGCTGTGGACCTTTCCAAGCATCCTCATGTCCGCATTCGTGATCGCCTGGGGAGCTGAGGCGGCGCAGTTTCTCATCTCACAGGGACTGGCCCTGGCCATCCTGGCGTGGCTGCAGACCCTTCCCGAGTTTGCGGTGGAGGCGGTGATCGCCTGGAACGCCGGGAAGGATCCGTCGCAAACCCACCTCGCCATCGCGAACTTCACAGGCAGCCTCCGGCTCCTCGTCGGCCTCGGCTGGCCGATGATTTATTTCGTGGCGGCCTGGTTCGGCAGGAAGGAAGCGGGCGGCAAGTTCATCAACGTGGAACTCGAGGATGAGCACTCAGTCGAGGTATTCGGATTGCTCCTGCCGATCCTTTACTTCACGTTCATCTGGTGGAAAGGGTCGCTCTCGATCTGGGATGCGATTCCCCTGACCGCGACCTACGTGCTCTACCTCTGGATCCTCTGGAAGATCCCGCCGAAGGAATCGAGCGAGGAGGCGATGGAGGATCTCGGCACGGTCCCGCGGGCGATCCTCAACCTTCAGCCGCGGATGCGCAACGCTGCGATCTGGGCCCTGTTCGTGATCGGCGGCCTGATCCTGTTCTTCTCAGCGCATCCATTCCTGAATTCGATGCTGGCTATGGCTTCGACCATGGGCGTGTCTACATTCGTGTTCGTCCAGTGGGTTGCACCGTTCCTCTCCGAGTTTCCTGAAAAGCTGAGCGCCTTCTACTGGGCGCGGCGCGTCCGCACCGCGAACGTGGCGCTCATGAACATGGTCTCCTCGAACATCAACCAGTGGAGCATCCTCTCGGCGATGATCCCGGTGCTGTTCGTGATCAGCTCCGGGATGATCCGGCCGCTGGTGTTCGACGGGTTTCAGCGCCACGAAATTCTCCTGACCATCCTCCAGAGCTTCCTCGGTTTCCTGCTGCTTCTGAACCTGCAGCTCCGGTTTCATGAGGCGTTGCTGATCTTCGTGCTCTGGCTGATTCAGTTCGCCGTCCCGGCGTCCCGGCACGTGATGATCTACGTCTACCTCGCCTGGTGCACGCTCGAGATCCTTCGCATGGTCGTCATCGACCGGAAACCTCCTGCGGCCTGGCAGGGATTGCGGCGCACGCTGGATCGCCGTTTCGCGACCGTGGCCGAGTAGTGTGATGATGAGCCGGAGCCGACCTTGAGCACACCAACCACAGCAAATCGAATCCGCCTCACCGGGCGTGTCATGGCGATGCAGGAGTCGCCGACGCTGGCGGTCCTCAACCGCGCCACGACTCTCATCGCGCAGGGCGTGGATATAGTCGACTTCGGTCCCGGCGAGCCGGACTTCCGGACGCCGGCTGCGGTGGCGGCAGCAGGCAAGCGCGCCATCGACGAAGGCTTCACGCGCTACACGAACACCGGCGGCGTCAAGGAGCTGCGCGACGCAATCGCAGAGCGCTATAACCAACGTCACGGTACGAACCTCGTCACGGCGAATGTCATCGCCGGCAACGGCGGCAAACAGGAGCTTTTCAACCTGGCGCTGGCCCTCGTCGAGGAAGGGGATGAAGTCATCATTCCGGTCCCGTACTGGGTCAGCTTTCCGGACCAGATCGCGTTCGCCGGCGCCACTCCCGTGTTCGCGCAGCTCTCTGCCGCAAACGGCTTCCGCCCCCGGCTGTCCGATCTCGAGGCCGTGACGACCGACCGGACGCGTGGGGTCGTGATTAACTCGCCGTGCAATCCGACCGGCGCGGTGATTCGCGAAAATGAACTCGAGAAGATCATCGAGTGGTGCGTGCGGCGCGACATGTTCCTCATCTTCGATGAGACGTACGAATTCTTCGTCTACGACGGAAATCAGCACGCCTCGGCGATTCAGTGGTTCGACCGGTATCCGGAGAACGTCATCATCGTGAATTCGATGTCGAAGACGTTCGCCATGACCGGCTGGAGGCTCGGCTACGCCATTGCCCATCCCACGATCATCGCCGCCCTGGGCCGGATCCAGAGCCATTCGACCTCGAATCCAAGCTCCATCTCGCAGGCCGCCGCCATCGAAGCGTTGCGAGGCGACGACTCCGAAGTGCGAAAGATGTACGACGCTTACTGTGAGAGACGGGCCTGGCTGATTCCTGCGCTCAACGAAGTCGACGGAATCACCTGCGCCGACACGGATGGCGCGTTCTACGTCTTCCCCGACATCTCTTCTTTCTTCGGCAAGGGAGGAATCACCGACTCCCAGAGCTTTGCGAACTTCCTGCTCGATGAGGCCCGCGTCGCTGTGGTTCCGGGCGGTGCCTTCGGGATGGAGGGCTACGTGCGGGTCAGCTACGCCACATCGATGGACCGGCTTCGCGAAGGTGTGGCTCGCATTGATGCGGCGGTCTCGAAGCTGAGCTGACTGCTGGCGCGGAACTGCCGGTCCACGGAAAGCGCCCGCCCGATGGAATCTGAATTCGGGCTGGTCACGTTACCCCCGGCGACTCTAAAACGTATTCAATCGGAATCCATGGTTTCAGAAGGAGACTCTGTGAAGAAGCTGATCACGACATCGTTGGCGCTCGCGCTGTTCACCACAGTGGCGCTCGCCCAGGGGAAGGCGCCCGCCAAGCCCGCCGCCGCGGCTCCGGCCGTGACTGATCCGATCATCATCGCCGCAGGCGATATCGCGGTTCGTCAGTCCGAGTTCGAAAGCGCCATCAAGACCCTGCCTGCCGAGTACCAGCAGTACGCGATGGGTCCGGGCAAGAAGCAGTTCGGCGAAGACTTCCTCCGCATGAAGCTCCTCGCTGCCGAGGGAATGAAGAGCGGCCTGGACAAGGATCCGGCAGTCATCTCGCAGCTCAACCTCATCCGCGAGAACCTCGTCGCGAATGCGCAGCTGGGCAAGATTGAGAAGACTGTGAGCGTGCCCGCTGAAGCCATCAAGCAGGTCTACGACGCCAACAAGTCGCAGTACGAGCAGGTCAAGGCACGACACATCCTCATCTCCTTCAAGGGGTCGCCGGTTCCCGCCGAGGGCAAGAAGGAACTGACCGACGCTGAGGCAAAGGCGAAGGCGGATGAGATCCGCGCGAAACTCGTGGCAGGAGCGAAATTCGAGGAACTCGCCAAGGCCGAGTCCTACGACAGCAGCTCAGCCGTGCGTGGCGGCGATCTCGGCGCGTTCGGACATGGCCAGATGGTCGGCGAGTTCGAGCAGGCTGCGTTCAGCGCGAAGGCAGGCGACATCACTCCCGTCGTCAAGACGCAGTTCGGCTATCACATCATCAAGGTCGAGTCGCACCAGGTGACTCCGCTCGAGGAAGTGCGCGAGACGATCGAGAAGGAAGAGCACTCGAAGCGCGTGCAGGCCGCAATCGACGCCATCAAGACGAAGGCGAACCCCACGTTCAACCCGACGTACTTTGTCGTTCCCGCTCCTGAAGCCGCGCCGGCCCCGGAAGCAAAGCCGGTCACGCACTGATCGCTGCAACGCGATGGCATCACGAAAACGCCGGCGTTTCGCCGGCGTTTCTTTTTTCGAGTTCCTTGGGTTTTCAGTGGGTGACGGGGTAGGGCCAGGATGGCGCGGAGCACTTTGGACTGCGGCCACTTCAGT
>JBKJVD010000006.1:0-21937 GCA_046590585.1 Thermoanaerobaculia bacterium
GCATCTGAAGGCTGCGGACGTTGCCGCGATGATGGTGCGACTCCCCGAGTTCGCGACTTCGTGTCTCGTGCTTCTTGAAGTGCTCCGGGTAAACGATCTTCTGGAGTGACGATCCGATCACGGTCTGCGGCTCGTCCCATTCCGTGACCTCAACCGCTTCAGCGCCTCCGCGACCGAGGCCGAGCCACACGTAGCGGCCGATGAAGTTCACGAAGTTCGTTCCCTGCAGAAAGACCTGTGCGAGCCAGGCGTTGTTATCGTTCCGCTGCGTCACGTGGCAACTGCCGCAGCCCTGCGTTTCACGTGTGCGGACCGTATGCGGAACGTGCGGGTTGAACGCCTGCGAGCTGTATCCGGGCGACGAGATGGGCGGTTGCTGGATGTAGATCCGATCGCGCAGCGCGTTGGTCGAACTGAGCACGAGCGCGCTGGAGGATCGAACCGGCGCCAGGCGATTCCCTTTTGTCGTCCCACTGACGCCGATCATGAACGCATCCGTGCGGATCACCTGTGGGTTGTACGACGCATAGTTCCGAGTCTCGGTCCCCTCGAAGTGATTCATCGCCGTCTTCGCGTTCTGCTCCTGTGGCAGATGGCAGCCCGAGCATGAAGTCATCCACGACGTGTGACACGACTGGCAGGTCATCTGCGCGTCGCGATGCGCGAACCTGGCCTGATCTCCGGGTGCGCCCCACGATCCCGTCGCCCCACGCTGGATCGTCTTCGCGTAGGCAGCGCGTTCGTTGTAGTGCGCGTTGCCCGGAGTGATCGAGTCCCGCACCTGCAGGACTTCCCACTCCATGCCGCGATTGATCATCGATCGCTGGTAGAGGCGTCCATCAATCCACGCAAAGCGGCGCTGCCCGAACGGCGTGGTCCCCATGCGCAGGTCGTTTCCACCCGGAGGAGCCGCGGGTCCGGAAGTGCGCAGATTCGACCGGCTGTCCGTTGTGCCGTGGCAGTCGCGACATTCGATCTCGATGGTATTGCCGTACTCGCCGTAGATCTGGCCGTTGCCATGCTCGTCCTGCGAGAAATGGCAGTCCACGCAATGCATCCCTTTCTCCGCATGAATGTCGCGCAGATGCACCGCCTTGGTGAACCGTTCCGGATCATCGAACGACACGCGCTTTCCAGCGCCATCCAGGAGGTTTCCCTTGAGGTCGCGCTTGAATACGGCCATGAAGTTCCAGCCGTGGCCGTGATAGTCGGCGAACTGCGTCTGTTGCGCCTTCGGGTTGATGTCGCGCGTGATCCGCTCGAGGAACTCGGAGTTCGTCCAGAGGCCGCGGACTGCCGCTCCCTCCGGATTCCGTTCCAGGCTCGCGCGCTTCTCGTCCTCCGTTGGATTCTTCTGCTCTTTCGGGAACATCAACGCAGCGTCGCTCTCGTAATCCCACATCGTGTACCCGAGGTACGTATTCACGAACGAGTTCGGCTGGTGCATGTGACACGACATGCACTGGCTGGTGGGAACGGCACGCGTGAGCCGATGACGCAGCGGATGTCCCTTCTCGTCTTTCGGGATCGTAATGTCGCCGCTCTGAGTGCGACCGTCGTTGCCGAACGCCGCGTACGGTCCGGAGTGCAATGGATCGCGATCGTTCGCGTAGACGACATGACACGCGGTGCAGCCACTCGAGCGATAGTCGCCGGGATGATCGTTGGTCCCGAGAAACGACAGGTGCGGATCATTGAGCCGGGTCTTGTGCAGGTTGATGAGCGCGGGCGCGACCCGCAGTCCTGTTCCGCGGCCGCGATTGCCAAGCCGGAGATCGGGACGCCCCGCCTCATCCGCCCCGCTCGGATTCCCGATCTCGGGCGGCTGCGTGCTCGCAGCGATCCCGCCCCGCTCGAACGCGCTGCCATTCCTCTTTCCACTGCCGCGGTGGGAAGAGGAATGGCAGCGCGCCATTCTTCACCTGCTCGGCCGTTGGCGGCCATGCCGGCTTCACGATGCGCGGCTTGCCATCGCGTCCGTAGCTCTCGCCGAGGAACGCGCGCTTGTCTGACACCAGTCCGTTCGCGTAGCTCGCCGCGGCCCAGAACACCGAACTCGTCGTCATCGTGCTGCGCGGCACCGCGGCGACCTGGGTGGCATGACAGCTGCCGCAGTTCTCCTGCGCGACCCGAAGATCGCCAGGATTCACGAAGCGAACAAACTCCACCGACTCTTTCAGGAGCGCTGTGTACGACCGCTCCGGATTCGCTGAGCTTTTCCACACACGGGGATTCAGCGGCTGGACGTGTCCCAACTCCTTCACCCGAGTCGCGGCGTTCCCACCGTGACAGTCGGTGCAGCCGAGCACGACGGCACGCGACTCATGCATCGGCTCGATGCCGCGATGACACCAGACACAACCCTCACTCTTGATGTCGGCGGCCGCTCGCGTCTGACTCGTCCCTGCAGCGGTGACGACTACGCCCGGCGTATCATGCGTCGCGGCGACGACCGCGCATGCGCAGAGCAGGAACGTCGCTGCGAGCGGGAGCCGGTGCATGGTCGGATTTGATCGCATCGCGTTTCTAGAACGTCAGAATGAGGTTCGAAAAGACGTGGTACAGCGTCCCGGTCTGCTCGTAGATGTCCGCAAAGCCTCCGCCCGGGATGAACGCGGCCACGCCTCCAACGAGCACGATGTTCTGATTAAGGAATGGCCGGTAGCGCGCCCCAAGACTGAGATCGGTACCGAGTTCGGGCCGGATCCCTTCCTGGAACAGCAGTGTCTCGATCGTCTTCGTCGAGTCGAGGCGGATGTAGTTGGCGGTAAAGATCGCTTTCAGGCGCGGCGTGATCTCGGCATCGAGTCCGGCTGTCAGCAGTTGCACGCCGGGATTGACGTAGTTCGGCTGCCCTTCGTCCTTGCTCGAACGCAGCGAGGTGAGCAGCGTGCCCCGCTCCACGAGCGAGACTCCGGTCCCGGCCAGATTGAGTCCCAGGCGATTGAAGAAGCTGAAGCCGCCGCCCGCGAACGACTGCGACTCGAAGATGGAGTCGAAGCCGGTCGCGTCGCGATCGCGTGGATCGCGGTCGCCGGTCGCGTACAGTAAGC
The DNA here is from genome assembly GCA_046590585.1 of Thermoanaerobaculia bacterium. Classification (GTDB taxonomy): domain Bacteria; phylum Acidobacteriota; class Thermoanaerobaculia; order Gp7-AA8; family Gp7-AA8; genus JBKJVD01. The sequence goes on from JBKJVD010000006.1 coordinate 3,054, forward strand.
CGATCCGTGGCCGGAGCCAGTCGCGGTCGTACGACACTTCGATCGCCGCGAAGCCTGCGCTGATCGTGACGGCATCACGATCGCGCAGTCCGGGATCGGGGCCAGCGATCGGATTCAGGCTGTCGCGGCCGTACACGAAGTACTCGGCATGATCGACATTGAACCGGCCGAGGTGACCGAGCCCGGCGGAACCGAGGTAAATTGCCTTGATCTCGTGTGGCCGGATGACACCGACCGGAGCCGGGCGAACGCGGGAACCGTTCCGATCGTAATGCTCCGAAGGACCATCGCGCAGCAGGTGGACACTGAAGGACTGCGTGTATCCCTCGACTAGAAAGTCCTGCCAGTAGAGGTTGGCGACGGCGACCTGCTGATCGCGGCGGGAAAGAGTATTCAATCCGCTGTTCGTATCCTTCTCCAGGCGATCGAACAGCACGGCGTTGTACTGGAACCGATTGGAAGCGCAGTTGCCGAACGCTCTCACGCCGAGGTTCGTATCGCTGAACACGAAACCTCGAAAGTCGCTCGAGAAAGGCTGGATGCCGGCACGCATCGAGAGGAAGTCGTAGTTCACGGAAAGATCGCGGAGCTTCCGTTCGTAGAAGAGCTCCTGAAGCGAAACCCGGCCATCGCGTCGCGTGCTCCCGCGGCGCACGTCAGGTTTCACGATCGCGTTCTCTTCGACGCTGAGCGACGTGAGATTTCCGATCAGGGTGAGCTTCACCCGTTGCGACACAGGCTTGAAGGCGGTGTTTCCCTCGAACAGGTCGGCAGAGACGAAGACGTTCTGCACGACGAAGTTCTGGTTCTTCTCTCCGAAGAACGAGATGCTTCCCGGGCGCACCGTGCTCACTCCAGACGGCGTTGGAACCGTGCGCGACTCGGCCAGCGTGTCGGATACGGCAGTGAGGACGAGAAACCAGTCGTCGACCAGTGGCAGGTCGCCCTTCAGGAGATTCCGGTTGTAGGGATCGAGCGTGGCTCCACGTTTCCCGATGGCGCGCGCACGCGGGTTCTCGTCGAGTTCATAGGGGGGCGGCGCAATGCGCCAGCGGTCGGTCGCAGCCTCGAAGTTCTGCGGCCCGTCGCGCGGGTCAGGCTCGCCGTACCGGATCGGTGCGTCGAACAGCGGCTGCCGGATCACGTTCTCCGCAAGCTGCACGCGAACGATCGCGGTGGCGCGAACGTCGCCGGCGATCGCGGTCAGCTCATACGTGCCGGTCGCGAGAGCTGGGTCCACCACGACGCGCCAGGAACCGTCTGTGCCCGCGAGTGCCGTGAATGTCGCTCCCCCGATCGCGACTGTGACCGGCGAGCCGCCGGCGAGGTCGCTCGTGCCACTGACTTCGAACGGAATGACCTCCGCGAACAGTGGCTGGTCGTCGTTGATGTGCAGTTCCGCGGCACGCAGCTGCGCGGCCAGAATCAAGAGGAGCAGCGCCGTGGCGATCCGCATCAACTGCACGGTCCACCCTCGCATTCGCGCACCCCTTCGGGGTGACGCGGCATCTTGAACATCGGCAGTCGGACGTTGTCGATCCTCACGCGATCCGCCCAGCGGTTCTGCGGCGGAACGAGCAATCCCGCGCCCGCTACCGTGACGTAGTCATCCTGCTCGATGCCGTCGCCACTCACGCCGAGACCGCCAACGAGTGCGCCGTTGCGGTAGAGGGGCGAAGAGCCAGCGAAGAAGACCACGCCGTTCTGATTTGCGTTCGGCGCCTGCGAACCCTGCGAGCAGGGACGCGCGACATCGCGCAGGAAGAGTGACTCGAAAAATGGACCTGGTGCGGCGCCGAAATTGTCGCCGTTGATGCCGGGTGGAAAGAAAGGCTGGGCGCCGAATCCGATGGTGCGGTTCGTCACCGCGGTTCCGGCCGGCACTCCCGGCAGGTCGTTGCGTACCGCGGGATCGTCGCTGCTGAAATAGACGACGTTGCGCGCCTTGGCCACTGCGACGTCGATGGAGAACACGGTTGCATCCGGCATCCGGTATAACGCGAGGATGCTGCCGTCGACGTCGCCGACTGCGATCACCATCCTGGCGTAGCTGCTCATCGGCAGGCGGATGGCCGCGCGCGTCCGTCTCGCTTTTGCCACGGCCCGCGTGACGATCGCCTCGACCTCGTCGCGGGAAAGGCGGCTTCCCGACTTCGGCCCGGCAAGATATTCATTCGGCACGCACCCGCCGCTCCGCGGTGCCAGGACGTACGCGCCGTCGGCACTCCCTGCGCTGGTGTCTTCGAGACGCGCTACGCCAGTCGGAAGACCGTCGTCGTTGAACGTCAGCCGGATGTCGTTGCCGAGGAATGGAAGGCGAACCCCATCGATGAAGACGTTACCCGGTGTCGGCAACGGGAACGCGGGCACAGGCGCGATCGCGGTAGCCAGCGACCCGAACGCTCCACTCAGCGACGCGAATTCTTCGAGTTGAGGATCGCCATCGACGCCCACCACACCAATCGCCCCGACAATATGACCGTTCGACAGGAGGCCGTCGCCCACGCGATCGAGTCCCGGGGCAACGATCCGATAGAGAGGAATCCCGCCTGCACTCACCGCCCGTTGATCGGGATCGTCGGGCAGGCGCTTGCCGGTGACGATTCCCGGCCCGCAACTCGAGACATCGAAGGGATTGCACGGTCCACCCGCGAGAGAGAGCGACGCTGGAACGTCCTTCCCCTCGTTGAACTCGACGTTCAGGTTGCAGCCGCGATTCGTGTTCTCGATTCCGTATAGAGCGGCGCCCGGCGCATTCGTCGCACCCGGCGGGAAGTGCAGTCCACTGATCGCTCGCACGGTTCGCGACGAGAGCGGCGCCTGGTTGTGACTGAAGAGAGCAGCGCTGCGCGCGACGCCGAGTGCGCGATCGTCATTCGCCGGATCGGCGCCCGGCTTGCGGAACAGCGCGAGCGGCCGGCCGGCGCGGTCGACGACCGCAATCGTCATGGACGCCGAATCGAGTGACACAGCTGCGGCACGTACGAGCGCGACAATCTCCTCGGCGGTAAGCGTGTTGAATGCTTGCGGGCTCGCGGTTCCGATCGCACCATCGACGCAGGCCGGCGCACTCTCCTGGCCCGCTGAAAAGCGTGGAGCCATCAGAGCCAGGGCGAGTGCAACGATTGCCGTGCGGTTCATCAATGTCCTCAGATCTGGTAGACGAACGTGGCTGCGCCTTCCGCGAGAACCAGCGTGTCGCCGCGTCGTAACTGCACCTCGCTGACCCTCTCTTTTCCGTGATTCTCGAGGAAGGTTCCGTTCGTCGAGTTCTCGTCGATCGCCCAGACCCGCCCGTTTCGGGGGACGATCCGGACGTGACGCTTGGAAATGCGGCTGTCTTCCACGACGATCGTAGCCAGCACCGGATCGCGGCCGATGTAGAGGCCACCCTCCTCGATGATGAATCGTTTTCCGCTCAGCGGGCCAGCAGTGCAATGCAGCATTCCGTACCACTGCACCATCTCGGTGCCGCCTGGCGTTTCGGGAGGGGGGGTCTTTTCATGAGAGCTGATCTCTGGCACCGGCCGCGCTTTGGTCGGCCGCGGCGTGGCATCGAGATCCGCGGTCAGAATTCTGTCGGTCGGCGGGAGTGTGAATCGTGGAGGTTCGTCCTTGACGCGCAGAGGTTGAGCTGGCGGCTGGGACGCCGTCGATTTGAGGCGCTGGTAGAGTGCCACTCCTACCGGCACGAGTACGACGAGCAGCAACACCACCGCTGCCAGCGTCAGAATGGTCGAGAGCATCCGGGCCGAACCTCCGTCGGAAACGCGCTCATGAAGCGACGCGCCTCCGCATCATCATTTCTCTGTTCTGGTGATACTGATGGCAAAGGATGCAGGGCGACGACTTTCGGACGGTGCTGACTGATCCATTCGTCGACGCATCTCCGTGACACGGAGTGCAGTTCTTCCGATCGGGCATCAGCACGTCCGACGTGAGCCTGCTGTCGCGACTCGAGTGACAACTCTCACACTCCACGTTGCGATGCGATCCATGGTTGAACTTTCCTGAATCGAGCCACTGGTCCCGCAGGATAGGTGGGGTTGCCGCAAGCTTCCCGTTCCGGCGCGTGATCTCATGACAGAGCGCACAGCGGGTCTTGATCAGTTGTTCTGCGTTGAGGACGGCGCGCTCATCCGGCGGCGCCGGCGGACGCGAAGCGAGGATGCGGCGCACTTCGTCCGGCGATCGTCCGGAGAGGTCGCGAGCCCCGGCGTACGTGGAAAGAATGAATGCGTATACCAGACCCGGATCGCCGCCATGCGGTGCCTCCGCATCGGGAACGCGGGGATCGAAAGTCAGGCGGTGACAGGTCTGGCAGTCTTCCGCAAATGTGATGGCTTTCGGTTCGAAGCCGCCCCGCCAGGCGACGAGCCGATGGCACGAGGCGCACTCGAGTTTCTTCGGGAGTCCCCTCGCGTCGCGAAGTCTCGTTCCGTCGAGGTGAACCCTGTGATTGAAGCGGAGCGCGTCCGTGTCGGGCGGCCAGGTGAACTCGGGATGCAGGGTGCCGAAGGCCGTGATCCGCTCGTGTGACGCGGCCCCTTCTGGGCGCTGGGTCTTCATGTGCTCCGCGAGCGCTCCGTGACAGCTGGTGCAGCGATCATCCGCAATCGCGGCGAGCCGCACGGCGCCCCGGTGCTCGTGATGGCATTCTTCACACGATTGTTTGCCGGCGACGTTGTCGACGTGCGTGGCCTCCCCGTGGCAGCGTGAGCAGCGCTTGTCGTCGACGCCCTTCCAGGGGGAGTGACATGCGGAGCAACGCGAGGCGATCGAGTTGCCAGACTCGTCTTTCGCCAGCGAATGCGCCGAGGAGACTCCGCCCGGCATGAACACTTTCTGCTGCTCGACCTGAGTCACCTCACCGATGACGACGATCGCGCCGAGCATCAGCAGGGCCACGAGGGTCAGCTTCGAAAAGAACGGGCGATAGAGCCGGTACGATCCGGCAAAGTCGAAACGCTTCGCCTGGATCGCGCCTCCGGGAGCGATCGGGAGGTCGGGTTCCGCCTTCTCGTCGGACTGCCCCACGATGCGCGCGTCGGTCGACGCGATCCGGAGAAACAAGGGAGCGCCCGGATCGGCCGACTGCACGGAAATCTGCAGGTCGCCGATCTCGATGAAGTCACCCTTGCGCAGCCGGTGAGTTTCCACCGGCTTTCCGTTGACGTAGGTGCCGGTGATGCTGCCCGCGTCCGTAATCACCGAGCCGTCCTCGGACTGTTCGATGACGGCGTGCTCGAAGGCAAGAGCCGGGTTCTCCGATCGGAGGTCGGCACTGGTTCCGCGTCCGATCCGAAGGAGCGATCCTCGGATCTCGCTCAGCGAGAGCCCGCGCCCAACGACGCGCTGCAGCAGGAAGCTCATCGCGTCACGTTCCCGAAGTAGAACACCGCGATGATATGGATCGCCGCAAAGACGAGCAGCGCGATCGTGAATGGAACGTGGAGATAGAGCCAGAACTGCAGGACATTGCGGTACCGCTGCTGGGCGATGAGGCGCTGCAGAAGTTCCGTCCGCTGCCGCGACATGACCAGCATCTGTCGCAGCTCGGTCTGCTCCTGTTTTGGCACGACCGCGATCAGCGGCGCCCAGTCAGCCGCGGGACTGGCCGAGCGTCGTGTATCCCGGGAGAGGAGCAGCCGCCAGCCGGCAAACGCACCAGGCGTCGTGTCCCGCAGCATGCTGTCGTAAACACGCTGAAACGTCTCGGATCGACCCGACGCCATGCGGGCCATCTGCTTGCCCAGTTGATTGGCCTGGTCGGAGAGTTCATCCACGGTCAGTTCCGTCTGCAACTCGGTCAGCAGGCGCGGCACGGTCGCGTACAGAATCGCTCCTGCGATTCCGCTGACCACCACGATGCCGACGAGGATGAGCGCGAAGACTGCGATGCGATCGTTGAACCGCCCGCCCGTGTGAAAGAGCAGAACGACGAACACCAGCAAGCCGAGATAGATGTGCGATTGGAGCCACTGTTCGAGCGTGCCGAACTGCGACCGGTACCAGCGCTTGCGGATTCCGAAGAAGGCGAGCAGCAGGATCAGGAACGACCCCACGATTCCGTAGCCGAGACCCCAATTCGAGCCACCGTGAGGGAACTCGCGCTGCGAATAGTAGACATAGCTCGCGCTCGTCGCGATCAGCAGGATCACGAAGATCAGGCGCCACACCGGTCCACTTCGAGCAACGGGCATCTTTATCGGCTATCCCACTGACTACAAACTTCCAGCTTCAACGAGCGCGTGTGACGACAATCTCTTCGAGGGTCGATCGGTATTCATCAGGAGTGAGCCGGATGGCGGCGCCGGTCGGGCAGCTGCGCACGCAAGCCGGACCTCCGGAGATGTCGCGGCAGAGATCGCACTTGACCGCCACGGAGCGATCGACCTGCTCTTCCTTCGCGAACAAGGACCGCACCCAGGTAAGGAGCGTCTTCTTCGGCTCCTTGTGCACCATGAAAATGTTGTCGTAAGGACAGTTCCGCTCGCAGTTGCCGCAGCCGATGCAGTTGCTCTTGATGTAAACCTCGCCGCGCGGATCGCGCACGATCGCATCGGGCGGGCAGTCGAGCATGCAGAGCGGGTTCTCACACTGCCAGCACGAATTCGGCGCGAGCAGGTTGTAGAAGCTGATTCCGGTCAGCGACAGCCTGGCCTGACCGTCATCGTGCACGCCCTCGCAGGCGCTGATGCAGTTGTTGCATCGAATGCATCGATGCTCATCGATCATGAGCGTCTGCGTGCCCATGACAACTTCCTCGCGGATGAGGTCCTCGAGGATGTTGCCTGAGCCTGGAGTCGCTTCCGCGACGAGACTGGCAATGCGGCGTTCCTCGAGCTTTTTCAACGGCGCTTCGCGCAACTCCGGATGCGAGGCGAGGAATCGGTTGAAGTCATCCTTCGAGATCTTGATGAGGTCCGAGGGAAAGATCGTCGTCACGGTGGCAGTGCGTGCATCAGAAAAGAGCGCGCCTTCACCGAAGAAGTTCCCGGCCACGAGATAGGCGAGGACGACCTCCTTTTCGCCGGAACGCTTGGAGATCTTCACCATTCCATTGCGGATGAGGTAGAGCGCATCGCCCACCTCACCTTCGCGGAAGACGACGGCATTCTTCGGGAGCGGCTCGAGGGTGACGCGGTCGACCAGTTCACCCAGCTGCGCTTCCGGAATTCCGGGGAAGAGGTAGCCACCGATCGCGCGCAGGAGGAAAGCCTGATCGACGAGCGAGCGGGCGCGTGGCGCCGCAGCCAGAAGCTTGAGGATGGCCTTCCGCGGAATCTCGATGATCCGTGTCGTGCCGATCGCCCTGGCCGTCGCCGTCCTGCGCCGGCCCGAGATGAGGCTCATCTCGCCGAAAAAATTGCCCGCAGTGAGTTCGGCGACCTTCAGCTCCTGGGTCGAGCGCTCGGCATGCTTGCGCAGTTCGACGCGACCCGAGGCGATGATCATGAAGTCGCTGGTGTAGTCGTTCTGCTGCAGGATCGTTGCGCCGTCGCTGTACTCACGAACGCTGGCGGAAAGGAACGTCTCACGCAACTGCTGTTCGTCGGCCGCCGCGAGGAGCGGCGCGCGTTTGCGGATCGATTGAATGCGCTCGCGCACCAGGCCGTCCCAGTACGGCAGCCGCTCGCGCAGCACCGCTTCGTCCGCCGGCTCCACCTCGCGGCCCATCAGGTGCTCGACGACTTCGTAACCCTGGTTCATCCCGAGCTTGATGAGGTCGCGGCCGCTCGCGGCGCCGATCAGGAACAATCCCGGTACCTGCGTTTCGTACACCGCGCTCAGGAGGGGCCGGGCGTCGCGTCCCTCGCCCGAGTAGCGAACCCCGACTGCTTCGAGAAAGCGCCGCGGTGGATCGGCGCCGAGTTTCAGAAAGATCCACTGCGCCGGGACACGCACCCGCTCGCCTCGGACCGAAAGATCGGCGAAGCCTTCGTGCACTTCCTTGACTGAACTGCTGAAGTAGACCGTCATCTGGCCAGTGGCCTGACGCGACAGAACTTCTTTCGTGAGGATCTCGTTGGCGCGCGTGATCTCGTCTCCGCGCACCACCAGTCCAACCCGGTTCTCGTTGGAGAGCGCGATGGCGATCTCCAGCGCGGAATCCCCTGCACCGACGACGAGAATGTCCTGGTCTTCGTGTTCCGCGGGATCGTTGAGCCGGTAGAGAACGTGCGGCAGATCTTCGCCGGGCGCCCCCAGCTTGCGCGGATTGCCCTGAGTTCCCATGGCCAGAACTACGTTGCGAGCTTGAAAGCTCTCTCCTGAAGCTGTGGCAATGGAGAATCCATCCTCGCCGCGAGTGACCGACTTCACTTCGGCGCCGTAGCGGATTTCGATCGCTTCCGATTCGACGTGACGACGCCATGCGTCGAGAATCCGTTCCCGCGATCCGGCCTCGAACGGCAGCTCACCGCGGCCGGGAATCATCGCCGGCTCGGCCATCACGAACTTGCGTGCCTGGTAGTTGTGAATCGTATCGGCGAGGTGTCCGGTGCGCTCGAGCAGGACATAGCGCAGCCCGTTACGTCGAGCGTGGGAGGCGGTCGCCAGCCCTGCGGGGCCGGAGCCGACGATGACGACATCGTAGCGTTCCATCGGTGAAACCAGCTGTCGAAACGGAGGACACCATTAAACCAGAAAATCGAAGCGCCGTCCGCCTCGCGAAGCCTGGTCGCACCGAAGCCCCGGCTTCGCGCTCTGCTCCCGCAGGAATGCCGCCCGCGCCCCAGTGGCTGGCGGGCGTCCCCGCCCGTCGCGCGCCGCAGCGCGCTGCCCCGTCGCGAACTCGCAAGGAACGACTCTCGAAAGGCCAGTGGGCGACCCGCCCGCTGAAGACCGAGGGCGCCCGGACCCACGACGTCCTGTCAAATCGCCGCCATTTGAGAGCGCCCGGTAGCAACGCGCTCGGAGTTTGCGACAGGGACGTCGTGCGCTCGACGCGCACGGCTCAGCGGGCGGGTCGCCCGCTTGCCTCTCTTGAGCGTGGTTTGCGAATGAAAACACGCGGAGCTCGCGAGCCACCGCTTCGCGCGCTCGAGCCATCAGCGCGGGAACAACTCACGCGCCGCAGCGCTCTGCTAGACTTTTCGCATGGGTTCCTCGCGGTCGCCGCTGATCATTGGTTTTTCGGCGGCAGTGATTGTCGGCTTCGCTTCGAGCCTGATCCTGGCGCTCACAAGTTCGTCGAACCTCGCTCCGCTCGCAGGTCCGCTGTTCGTTGCGCCGATGATCTTCGTTCTCGCAACAGGGGGCGCGCTCATCCTTCAGTCTCGGCGTGGCTCTGCAGCAGGAGTACCCGTACTCTGGGTGCTCTGGTTGGCCACCCTGCTTTCAACCTGGGTGATGGTGCGTGTCGCCGCACGATTTGGTCTGTTCGGCGCAGCGTTGCAAGGCACAGTGCTGCTGCTCACCGCTGCGCTTTTAGCGCAACGGATTGCATTCCGCCGTTGGGGAGCGTTGCTGTTGATCATGGGTGTCGCCCTGCTGGTGACCCTCTATCCACCGACTCGTGGCAACGCACCTGCGCGAACGCGAACGTTCCTGACGGATCGCAGTCTTGATACGCGGTCGCATGCTGCCACCGCGGCCGTGAACCGCCCGGCTCTCGGAGTCGAACTGGCTGTGATCGCAGCATTGAGTTGTGCGGCGATGCTGGCCGCACGACCGCGACCGAACTCGCTCCCATCACTGCATTAATGTGCGGTGGGGTCGACCGGATCGACCTGCGTCGCCAGGTTGAAGGTGAAGACGACTTTTCCCAGCCGGATGATGTCGTTGTCGGCGAGTGGTTGAGGTCCGGTGAGCCGTTCTCCATTCACGAAGCTGCCGTTCCGGCTTCCGAGGTCTTCGAGGATGAATCCGTTGTCGCCGCGACGGATCGCGGCATGGCGTCCCGAAATGCTTCCGTCGGAGATGGGGATGCTGTTGACCGGCTCGCGACCGATCGTCTCTTCATCGGCCATCAGGACCCAGGCCGCCCCACTCGAACCTTCCTCTGTGAGCGAGGCAATGAGGGAGACCTCGGGCCGAGGAGTGAGGGCGGGTTTCGGCGCCGCAGGCTGCTCATGCATCAGGATCAGCCCGACCTCGAGGAAGCGTTTGAGCGCGGTGACGACTTCCATTTGATCCCGTCCTTCCACGAGTTGGGAGAACGTCCTTCGCATCCCGATGCGGATCAGCAGTTTCAGCTCCGCGGGAGAAAGCGCCAGGGAATCCTGCAGCGCGGCATCGTCGACGACGCGAAACGTGGCCTCATTGGAGAACGGGTTGCTCCGCAGGCGCAGCTGTTCCAGAAACTGATCGACCGGGAGCGTCAGTTCGGTCGTAGCGGCTGGGAGATCGATGGCATCGACGAAAGAAAATATCGCGCCGGGCCACGTCGCAATCTCGAGGGCCACATCCAGCGGTTCGGTGGAAGCTGCGGACTCAGCCCGGATCAGCAGCCCGTTGCGAACGAGGAACTGTGCCTTGTTCCCCTGCGCATCGATCACCAGCGTGCCGGTGCGACGTCCCAGGACCGGCAAGAGCTCGGCCAGGGGAAAGTGCGTCAGTGAACCGTTGAGGAGGATCGCCATGCCGACGAGTAGTTTACGCGGGCGCGGAGCGCGGACCTCACGATCCGCGCTCCGGTTCATCCGTCCGTCAGTGTTTCCCGGTCCAGCGGAGGATCGGGTTGCGTGCGGCGCGCGCTTCGTCGAGGCGTCGCACGGGCGTCGTGTGGGGTGCGGAGCGCACCAGTTCCGGACTCTCCTCGCATTCGCGCGCGATCTGCAGCATCGCTTCGCAGAACGCATCCAGTTCTTCTTTCGGCTCGCTCTCGGTCGGCTCGATCATCAGTGCCCCGGAAACGATCAGCGGGAAGTAGATGGTCGGCGGATGGAAGCCGAAGTCCATGAGGCGCTTCGCAATGTCGAGTGTATGCACATCCTTCGCGAGCTGGTTCTTGTCGTTGAAGACCACTTCGTGAAGCGTCGATGCCGAATAGGGAAGGTTGTAGGCGCCCTTGAGCCGCGCGCGGATGTAATTCGCGTTGAGCACGGCCAGTTCGGCGATGCGACGCAGTCCGGTCGGGCCCATCGAGCGCATGTAGCTGAGAGCGCGCACGAGCACGCCGAAGTTGCCGTGGTATGCGCGCACGCGGCCAATCGAGTCGGGCAGGTTGTAGTCGAGGAAGAACGTGCCGTCGTCGTGCCGCTCCACCGTGGGAGTCGGAACGAAATCGATGAGCGCCTGCGAGACGCCGACCGGACCGGCGCCGGGACCACCACCGCCGTGCGGCGTGGAGAAGGTCTTGTGCAGATTCGAGTGAATGACATCGATTCCCATGTCACCGGGCCGCGCGATCCCGACGAAGGCATTGAGGTTCGCACCGTCGCAATACAGATACGCACCTTTCGCGTGGAGGATGTCGGCCATCTGGCGGATCTTCGACTCGAAGACGCCCAGCGTGTTCGGCACCGTGATCATCAGCGCGGCAACATCCTCCGTCACCGCCTTCTCGAGCACGTCGAGGTCGAGCATGCCGCTGCTGTTCGACTTCAGCTCGCGCACCTCATAACCCGCGAATGCAGCCGAGGCCGGATTCGTTCCGTGTGCCGAATCGGGGATCAGGATGTACTTGCGCGCGTTGCCCGTCTTCGCAAGTGCCTTGTGGATCATGAGGATGCCGGTCAGCTCACCATGCGCACCCGCCACCGGCTGGAGCGTCACGCGCGGCATGCCGAAAATCTCACGGAGCGTCTGCTCGAGGTGCCAGAGCAGTTCGAGATTTCCCTGGACCTGATGCTCGGGCTGCATCGGATGCGACAGCGCGAAGCCAGGCGTGCGAGCCAGTTCTTCGTTGATCCGCGGGTTGTGTTTCATCGTGCACGAGCCGAGGGGGTAGAGCCCTGCATCGATCGAAAGATTCAGTTTCGACAGGCGCGTGAAATGGCGGATGACATCGACCTCGGAGACTTCGACCTCGCCGTCGATCTCGCTGCGGAGCAGGGAAGCGTCGAGCATCTGTTCGAGTTTCTGCTCCGGGACATCGAGCGCCGGCAACTGGTAGCCGCGGCGTCCCTTCCTGGAATGCTCGAAGAGCAGTCCGGTGCGATTGCGATCGCGTCCGATCTCCTGCTGCTGCGTTGCTTCCGTTTCGAGAATGGTGCTCATCGCGCACCTCCTGCCACGGCGCCGAGCGCCGCTGCAAATGTGTCGAGCTGCTCGCGCGGGTGGAGTTCGGTGACCGCCACGAGGAAGTCGTTGGGCTGATCTTCGTAAAACTGGCCGACGGCCACGCCGCCGAGAATCTTCTTCGCTTCCAGTGCGGACAGGACCTCATGCGCCGGTCGTGTCGTGCGAACGACGAACTCGTTGTAGACCGGGCCGTCGAACGGCAGTTCCACGCCCGGGATCGATGCGAGCTTCTCGCGTAAATACGCAGTCTTCTGAAGGCACTGCGTCGCGACCTCGCGAAGCCCGGCCTTGCCCATCAGCGAGAGGTAGATGTTCGCCCCCAGTGCGATGAGAGCCTGATTGGTGCAGATGTTCGAGGTGGCCTTGCCGCGGCGGATGTGCTGCTCGCGAGTCGCGAGGGTCAGCACGAATGCACGGCGGCCATCGACGTCGACGGTCTCGCCGACCAGCCGGCCCGGCATGTGGCGCTTGAGTGCGTCCTTGACCACCATGAAGCCGACGTACGGTCCACCGAACTGCGTCGGTACGCCCCACGCCTGCCCTTCACCGACGGCGATGTCGAATCCATGCGCGCCGGGCGGCGTGAGAATCCCGAGCGAAGTCGCCTCCGCGATCACGGCGATCTTCGTCGCGCCGGCGTCGGTCGCAATCTTTCCGATGGCCTCGTAGTCCTCGATGACTCCGAGAAAGTTTGGTGACTGCACGGCGATTCCGAACGCGCCTTCTGCTTCCCTGCGCAGCGCCTCGAGGTCGATGCGGCCGTCGGCTCCGAAGCCGACTTCCACGACGTCGATGCCGAGGTTCTGCACGTAGGTGCGAAGCGTGTCGGTGTATTCGGGGTGCACCGTCTTCGCAACGACGACCTTTTTGCGGCCTTTGGAAATGCGCTCGGCGAGCAGCACCGCTTCGCAAAGCGCAGTCGAGCCGTCGTAGAGCGACGCATTCGCCACATCGAGGCCGGTCAGCAGGCACTGATGCGTCTGATACTCGAAGATCGCCTGCAGCGTTCCCTGCGAGACCTCAGGCTGATACGGGGTGTAGGCCGTGAGGAACTCGGCGCGCAGCAGCAATTGATCGACGCACGCCGGCTGGTAGTGAAGATACGCGCCCGCGCCGAGGAACGAGAGGTGATCGACGGCGCTTTTGTTGCGCGACGCGAGTTCGCGGAACCAGCGGCGCGACTCGATCTCCGACCAGGGACCCTCGATGTCGAGCAGCCTGTCGAGTTTCACGTCGTCCGGAATCGCATCGAAGAGGCGGTCGATCGAATCGACGCCGATCACTTCGAGCATTTCGCGGATGTCTTCGGAGGCGTTGGGGATGTAGCGGTGGGTGAAGCGGTCGTCCTGTGGATCGGGAAGCGTCATCGTCTGGTCACCAGAAAGGAGAATGCAGAAAAGAAGAATGCAGAACCGGGCAGGAAGAACAGCGAGCGGCCCTGCGCCATTCTATGGTTCCCACCCCGACTCTGCATTGGAGGTTAATCAGTCGATTCAGTGACTGCTTTCAGCCTGCGTGTACTCTTCGTACTCTTCGGCGCTCATCAGCTCGTCGGCTTCATCGGGCGCGCTGAGCTTGATCTTGACCATCCATCCATCGCCGTACGGGTCGGTGTTGATCAGTTCCGGCTTGTCGGCCAGCTTCTCGTTCACCTCGATCACTTCGCCGGAGACCGGGGAGAACAACTCCGAGACAGCTTTCACTGACTCGATGCTCCCGAGTTCGTCGCCCTGCTCGAGCTGGCTGCCGACCTGGGGCAGTTCGACGAACACGACATCGCCCAGCTCTTTCTGGGCGTACTCGGTGATGCCGATCGTGCCGGTGTCACCATCCACATGAACGTACTCGTGGCTCTTTGCGTATCTGCTGTCTTCGGGGGTGCTCATCGTGGATGTTCCTCCGTGAGGTTACTTGGCGCGCTTGTAGAAGGGAGTCGGAACCACACGTGCCCGGGTCTCCTTTCCGCGAATCAGGATGGAGAACTCGGTGCCCTGAGCGGTCTTGTCGAGGGGAAGATATGCGAGTCCGATCGCTTTTTTCAATGTCGGTGAATGCGTGCCGCTCGTGACGACGCCGATCTCACGGGAGCCATCAACGATCGGATAGCCGTGGCGGCCGATGCCCCGGTCAACCATCTCGAATCCGACCAGCTTCCGCTCCAGGCCCGCGCTCTTCTCGCGTTGCAGGACATCGCGGCCGGTGAAATCGCCCTTGTCGAGCTTCACGATCCAGCCGAGGTCGGCCTGGAGCGGGGTGGTGGAGGCGTCGATGTCATTGCCGTACAGCGCCATCTTCGCCTCGAGGCGGAGCGTGTCGCGCGCGCCCAGGCCACACGGCTTCGCACCGGCCTCGACGAACTTCCGGAAGAGGCGAGGCGCTTCCTCAGGGGAGCAGTAAACCTCGAATCCATCCTCGCCGGTGTAGCCGGTGCGCGAAATGATTGACGGCGCGCCGTCGACCGATCCATCGGCGAAACGGTAGTACTTGATGGCGGAAAGATCCGTCTGGGTCATCGGCTGCAGCAGCCGCTCCGCCTCGGGGCCCTGGAGCGCGAGTTGGGCGTATTCGGCGCTGACGTTCTTCACCTCGACGTCCAGCCCCTTCGCCTTCTCCGCCATCCAGGAGTAATCCTTCTCGGTGTTCGAGGCGTTCACGACGACGAAGTAGTCGTCCGCGGCGTACCGATAGATGAGGATGTCATCCACGAAACCGCCGTTCGGATAGAGCAGGCCGTTGTAATGCGCGCGGCCGTCTTCGAGTTTCGTGACGTCATTGCACGTCGAAGACTGCAGCAGCTCCAGCGCCTGCGGTCCCTTGACCGTCACCTCGCCCATGTGCGAGACATCGAACAGTCCCACACGATTCCGGACCGCGTCATGCTCGTCGAGGATGCCGGTGAACTGAACCGGAAGGTCCCAGCCACCGAAATCGACCATCTTCCCGCCAAGCTCGCGCTCGACTCCATTCAACGGCGTCGTCTTCAGCGGCTGATCGGATGCAGTGTGTTCGCCCATCGTTCTGAGGCCTCCGAGAGAGGGCGGCAACGTAGCACATTGGGGCGGCTGTTGGCTTTTGGCTGTTGGCTGTTGGGAAAAGCGGGGGGCGGGAGCTCAGTTCGAGGACTGCCTGCCTTTCCCGACAGCCAACAGCCTCCCGCCTTCGCTTTTCCCAACAGCCAAAAGCCAACAGCCAACAGCTGGTCACCCGCTATCATCCTCACAGTGCAAAACGAAATCGGCGATTTTCTCGATTACCTGACTTACGAGAGAAATGTCTCGGTGAATACGGTCACGGCGTATCGCAACGATCTCGAATCGTTCATCTCATTCCTGAGTAGCGACTACCTGACCATGGGGCGGGATCAGCTCAAACTGGGGAAGGTGGACCACCTCGCCATCCGCTCGTACCTGGCTCACCTGGCCCGGAAGAAGCTGGCCCGCTCTTCCTCGGCGCGGCAGCTATCGGCGCTTCGCAGCTTCTTCAAGTACCTGATGCGCGAAGGGCTCGTCGAGGCGAATCCGGCCCGTACCGTGATCACGCCGAAGAAAGAGAAGCTGCTTCCGCAGGTAATGCAGCCGGCTGACATCGCACTGCTGCTCGAGCAGGCCGACCTTTCGAAACCGCTCGGGGTTCGCGATCGCGCCTGGCTCGAACTGCTTTACGCGTCCGGGCTCCGCATCAGCGAGCTCGTCGGAATCGATCTCGACGACATCGAACTCCGCTCGCGACTCGTCAAGGTGCGCGGCAAGGGCGGGAAGGAACGGATCATCCCGTTCGGCACGAAAGCGGAGGAAGCGGTTCGCGCATGGCTGGCCGGACGTCAGAAATTGCTGTCAGCGTTCTCTGAGGAGGAGGCGCTCTTCCTCAACTATCGCGGTGAGCGGATCACGACCCGGAGCGTCCGTCGCCTGTTCGACGGCTACCTTCGTGACGCCTCATTGCGCGCCGGAATCTCCCCCCACACGATGCGTCACTCCTTCGCCACCCACCTGCTCAACGCGGGTGCTGACCTCCGCGCCATCCAGGAACTCCTCGGCCACGCCTCACTGTCGACGACACAGAAGTACACGCACCTCAATGACTGGCAGCTCATCGCGGTCTACAAGAAGGCGCATCCGAGGGCCTGAGTTGCTTTGCGGCCCTTCGGTCCGCATCACTCGAGCCTCATCCCTCGCTTCTAGTCCATAATCGCGATCCATGATCCGAGCGATCGTCCATCAGGGACAGATCGGACCTGCCATCGAGTATTTCGCCACGGTCGCCGGCCCGGACGTCGACCGTCGATTTTTCTTTGAGCAGATCAGTGCCCTGCGCAACGTTGTCCGCTATTTCGGCGGCAACTCGGAGATCGTCATCAATCCCGAGGGCGTGAGGTTCCGCGGCAATGGCGGGATCTTCGGCGAGTACATGTTCGGCGGGCATCTTCCGGTCCAGGATCTGCTCAACGATGAAGTCACGAACCGGCTGGTGATGTTCGGCGCCACATCGGGACCGGGACACGAGATCCGCTTCACGAACAACGCGGAAGGATTCGAGAGTTACGACAACCTCTTCCTGCAGGGGAATGCGGTCGCGAACTATTTCTTCTTTCTCGACGATCGCAAGCGCTACCCGAACGTGGCGGAGCGGCAGGCTGCCACGCTCAAGGTGATGGGGAAACTGCTGAAGCGTTCGCGCCGCGTGGGAGCGGGCCAGTTCCTCGCTTTGGCGCATGAGATCATCGAGACCTTGAATGAGCCTGAGACGACCATCGTCATCATCCGGCTCGTCCATCGTGCGAATCAGCGCTTTGCTGAGGTCTGCCGGGCCGCCTATGCCGCCACGCGCACCATAGGGGATCTCGGGTCAGCCGCTCATGAGGGAGATGAACTCGGACGCGTCGAGGCCTATCAGCGGGAACGGATCCAGATCGATGTCATCTACCACCATCCGGACAACCAGGAACTGATCGACGAGTACAAGCGCATCCTCGCGTCGTGCGCCGGCTCTTCGATCAACCCTTCGGCGCGCGCCCGGCTGATGCGGCTGCGCACGCTCTCGCTGCGCAACGAGGTGCCGCTTTCGATCTTCGACACGCTCGAAGAGATCGTGCTCCAGGAGCATCGCCATACCACCCACGAGGCCGAGCCTGAGTACATCGGTTCCACGCGAGAGATCCTGGGCGGGTTCCTGCTCAACAAGAACATCAACCGCAAGCTCTCCTCGCTCGACATGGTGCAGCTGATGGAGAACAAGCAGAAGGCTGCCGCAAATCGCGACCAGACCTTCGAGGAACTGCTGCTCGACACCGGCCGGCAGATCGACGAAATCGCGCGCGACGAGGAGGACTTCGATCGCCTCGAATCCTTCGGCGAACTGATTACGCTGTTCGACCGCATCGATCACACGCAGACCCTGGTCAACAAGCTCGCCTTCATGGACGACGTCGAGCTGTCGCAGGAGCAGGTGCGCTCCCTCCTCGGCAACATGCAGGTGTTCGAGAAGCTGCGCCGCGGTCTGTTTCAGCAGCTCTTCATCGACCCGGTCGTGTCCAACGAATACGCGCTCTCGTACGGCAAGAAGAAACTCTATTCGCTGACGCTGGGCCTGATTTCGATCGAGAACAACGAATCCTCGATCGGGGAAGTGACGTCCTCCATCTCGTCGATCAACCGCAGCGAGCGAGCGTACTTCGCCGTGTACAAGGTCGCGCGCAAGCGGATGTCGAACTTCTATCTCGAGCTCAACACCACCGAGGGGCGAGAGACGTTCCGCCGCGAGATCCGCGCTGAAATCGCGCACGACGAACACCTGCATGAGCTGCAGGATTCGGTCAACGAAGTGCTGCTCGAGGAAGTGATCACCAAGATCCGGCTCGAAGCGTTCTACATCAACCAGCTCCTGCCGCGGATCATCGACGAACAGGACGCTCACACCCGCCACGACTTCCTCTCCAACTCCGGCCTCGACCGCTTCCAGATCGAAGAGCTGGAAAGCGAATACTTCGAGATGCGCGCCTTCCCACCACAACTGCTGGAGTCAATCCAGCAGCGGGCGTAGGCGGCTAGCTCGGACGATTCAACTAGGGGGCACGGCCCGCAGAACTGCCGCGTCGGGTGATGATCACGAGGCGGTGGCAGCCCTCGAAATCGACAGGGAGGCTGTAACCGCAGTTGCGCATCCTCGTTGACGAGTCTCTTCCCCGACAGCTGGCGGCCGAGCTGACAGGCCACGAGGTCTCAACAGGTTACAATCTGCGTATGCGAGTTGCTTCCGGAACCGTGGTTTTGGGCCAGATCGTTCTCGAGGGCGAGCCGCTACCTGACGGGTCGGTTCTCACGATCCTTGCGCGAGAGGCGGATGAGACCTTTGAACTGGACGCTGCAGACGAGGAAGAGATTCTGGCCAGCATCGCGGAAGCCGACCGAGGCGAATTGATTCCGGCAGAAGAGGTACTTGCAAGTATTCGGAATGGTCGGTGAGTGCGCGACTTCCGGTCAAGTTCACGAAACGAGCAACGCGTCACGTTGAACAGGCGGTGCGCTGGTGGCGCGACAATCGGAGCAAAGCCCCGGACGCTCTTGCAGACGATCTAGCTGAAATTCTGGAGCTCGTGTCAAACCAACCTGCGGTGGGTGCGGTCGCGCGCAATGTCCGGCTGAAGGGCGTTCGGCGCGTATATCTCAACCGAGTCGGCTACTACATGTACTACCGCA
>JBKJVD010000163.1:0-5877 GCA_046590585.1 Thermoanaerobaculia bacterium
AGCCCACTTGCCCACACTCCCACTTGTATCGTCATCCCACACGGCGTATGGTTCACCCATGAAGAAACCCACGACGGCAACGAGCGGCATGACGCTCATTGCGAAGAACGTCCGTCCCGACGCGAAGAAGCGCCTCACCCTAGGGAAGGCGCTCGAGGGCCTCTCCGACGTCTCAGGGTTCGACGTGTACCGAGACGACCGCGGGCGCATCGTCCTCGAGCCGCAGGTGACGGTGCCCGTCGCCGAGGCGTGGCTCTACCGCAATGCACAGGCACTCGCGTCGGTCCGGCGTGGCCTCGCGCAGGCGGCTGCGGGACAGGCGAAGCGTATTGGGTCGTTCGCAGCCTACGTCGACGACGATGCCGAGTCGTGAGCTTCGGTTCACGCCCGAAGCCGAGGAGGCGCTCACGCACCTCGAAGGGAATCCGCGATTCCGAGGTCTCCTGAAGCAGGTTCGGAAGACGCTCGGTTACCTCGAAACGAATCCTCGCCATCCGTCGCTCAACACGCACAAGTTCCAGTCGCTCCAGGGACCAGACGGGGAAGAGGTGTTCGAAGCCTATGCGCAGAACCGTACGCCCGGTGCGTACCGCGTCTTCTTCTATTACGGACCCGACCGCACGGTTGCAAAGCGCCGCGTCGCCGTGATCACGGTATTCGCGATCACGGAGCATCCATAGTGAGTGGGGATGCGGGTCTGACCTCCAGCCGGCTCCGGCCTATTCATTCGCCCGGTGACTGCACGACTTGAATCCGCACGTCGCGGAGCTTTAGATCACTTCGTGACTCTCGACAGCGCGATTGGACCACTCAATCGATGGCGAGAAAGAGATCGCTTTCTTCCTTGCAAGCAACCCGGCCATCGCTATCGAAATGCACGATAAACGAACGATCTGGGTGTCGGTAGTAGTAGATGACATAAGCGCCGTTGGTCGGGCACGGCGACTTCGCCGTTGGCTGACCGAGAAACGGAGCCACCAATTCGCCCGACTCGCGTCCCATGATCGCCATCACCCTGTCCCTGGTCATACCCTCTTTAACTTGGGCGAAGATTGCCGCGGTCGCGGCTGTCCGTCGGGGCGAGGAGGGACTTCGACGCGGCGCCTTGCCGCACTGAAGGATGGTCGAAGCAATTCCCACTAAAGCGAGTACGACCAGCCGACGTCTCATCGCCAGTAACTCCCACCTTGGAATGCGCTCGCTGCTACGCAGATCTTCCTCATATCAGTGACCTCCGAAAGTGCTGCGAAGTGGAGGTGTGCGAAGTGGAGGTGTGGCACCAACGTTCCGCACCAACGTTCCCGAGCTCACCACCGAAACACGTTGTACTCACGCCGACCACAACCAACGCCAGAACCTCTGCCACGGCCTGAGAACTGCTCGACCTTCACCGAGTTGCCCAAGGTACGCTGCGTCTCGGATTTCAGCCGTCAATGAGCATTTTCTGGCATGCCACCGTCCGTGGACCCTGCGAAGGAATACGACGTACAACTTGCCTTCCTCGAATCGAAAGTCGCAGGTGTTGTCGGAGACCACCGTGAGAGAGCTTTTCGCGTCTCCCTTCCATACGCGGTCGACGGTGAGGTTCACTGTGTCTACCGGCCAACTCATCTGGGTGCCGAGTTTGATCCACTTCCGGTCAAGCTCCGAAACACGGGCACGCACCACCAGTTCTGCATCCTGCACCGCAGCGGGTACGGCGGGCGGCATGCTGCACTGGCACCCGAGCGCCGACGGCGCAAGCGCCATGAAAAACAAGGAGATGATGCTCCAAGATCCCAACCTCAAGGTGCACCTACGCACGGTGCGAGCGGTCCGGCGCTCTTCTCGCCGAGCCCAGCGCAACCCATGTAGCCCTTTTCGAACGGGAGGTAGTCAACATCGCGGGGTTCCGCGGGGTCGTGCATCAGACCGGCCCGGAACACTGACTTGTTGTTTGCGTCCGAAACAGACAAGCGAAGTTGGTAGCGAGTTCGAGAATCACGACTTCTCCATATGTATTCAAACAACAGCGTGCCATCAACTAGCGGTATGCCTCCCGGCGACAACGCCGCGATGGTCGCGATTCTCGCTTGCTCAGCTTCCCGTCGACTAACCCCTGGGGAGTCAAAGGTGACCGCGTCAATCGAAGAGCGGTCAGGTGACCATCGAACTGAAAGTATGGAGCCGTCACTACCCACGGCTCTCAGGTAGGTGGCGCCGCGGCTCGTTTCTACGTTCATCCTAGTCGAGAATAGAGACGCCGTCGCCCGTCCACAGACTAAGTCGCATCCAACCCAATTGAGACGATGAAAGGCTGCAAGGGCCGTCGCCGCTTGGCCAAGAGACCCAGCGGCAGCGGGATGGTTGTCCGGCACCGGCACCAGCAGCAGCCAGACAATTAGACCGATCGTACTTGCGCTCAATGGTTCACCCCAGACCCGATCCTGCGTGAAAGCTGTTCCCCCGCCCGGATGCTTCGATCGCGCTTCGTACGCCCTCGCGATGGAGCTGCGAGGGCGCACTCCGCCGACTCAGCATGACAGTTGAGGTTCCTGCCTCGCTTCGCCCACTGAAAACCCAAATTCAGCTTGCACCCGACCCCGGACCGCTGACCCCTGACGCCCGCAGCATCGCGCGCCGCACTTTTCCTCGCTCGTCGACCGGGATCGACTCGATCAGTTTCACGATGCGAGGCACTTTGTGGGCGGAGAGTTGTTCGCGGCAGTGCTCGCGGACCTGTTCGCGCGTGACGTCGGGGCGGGCCACGATGGCTGCGGCCACCACCTCGCCTCGTGCGCCTGCGGGCTCGCCGTAGACCTTGACCTCGCGCACGCCTTCGAGTTGCAGGATGACGAGTTCGATTTCGCGCGGGTTTACTTTTTTCCCCGCGGTGATGATCATTTCGCTGGCGCGTCCGGTCAGCCGGACGTAGCCGTCGCTGCCGATTTCTGCGAGGTCGTCGCTGACGAAGGTGCTGTTGGCGAATGGTTCGAATGTCGCCGCGTCGTGCAGGTATCCGAGTGCGACGGCTCCGCTGCGGATGACGAGCCGGTTGTGCTCTGCGTCCAGCCTTACCTGATCCATCGCCTGGCCCACGGTCCCTCGCTCCACAGCTCCACCTGCGCGATCGTAGGCAATGCCACCGCATTCGCTGCAGCCGTAGAAGGTGTGAATGTCGTGGCCGTATCGTTCGCGAAAACGACGTGACGCCGATGCCCCGAGCGGCGCACCGGCGGAGATGAAGGTCACCACACTCTCGAACGAACCGTCGTCGGCAGGAAGCGATGCGAGATGCTCGAAGATCATCGGGATTCCGGGGAAGACCGTGCAGTGGTGACGGTTGCAGAGATCGAGGATCGTGCTCGGGAGATAGTCGTTCGAGATCACGATCGCAGTTCCCCGGAGCAGCAGGGGAGTGATGAGGTTCGAGAATCCGTAGGAGTGCGAGAACGGGATCGCTCCGAAATTCAGGTCGTCCGGCCCGATGCCCATGGTCGTGACGATGCTCTCGCAGTCGGCAATGAGATTCGCCTCACTGGTGACGATGCCTTTGGGCCGGCCGGTCGAGCCTGAGGTCAGCTTGATGAGACGCGTGCCGAGGGGAGTCGCAGGCGTGGCGCCTGCGGTGCGTGTCGTGATCTCGACACCACTTCGTTCACGATTCACTCCGATCAGCCCGCGAACGCCGAAGTGATCCATCAGGTTCGCGACCTCGGTTACCGGCGCGTCGCGATCGATCGGAACGGCGATCATCTCGAGGATGAGCACCGCGAGGAACGAGGCGATGAAGTCGGCCGAGTTGGGCAGCTGGATGGCCACCAGGTCATTCCGTGCGAGGCCTGCTCCGGCCAGATCCCTCGCAATCTCCTGCGCCCGTTCAGAGAGAGCGACGCGCGTGGTGATGAATCCCGTGCGTCCATCGACGAGTGCGACGGCCTGGGGATCCTTCTCTACGAGTCGGGTGAATTGATCGAGCATTGGCTGGACGATTTGCGGCGTTTGGCCAACCTTACCGGAACTGCTGAAAAATCGGGAAATCCGCAGCGTCCCGCGGGCGTTCGGTATGGAGCCCGACTGGAAGTGCCGGCTGGATCATGCGGGCACGCGGCTACATTCCTCCTTCCGCGACCCCCAGCCGTCTAGAATGGACCGAACCTGACCATGGAAAATCTGAAACTGAAACTCAAGGAACTCCTCATCGAACGGCTCAAGTTCGAGGACATGACCCCCGCCGACATCGGCGACGACGATCCTTTGTTCGCTGGCGGACTGGGGCTCGATTCGATCGACGCGCTCGAGATCGTGGTGATGCTCGAGACGGAGTTCGGCATCAAGGTGAAAAACGAAGGCTCGGCGCGCGATCATTTCCGGTCGATCTCGTCTCTGGCGGAGTTCGTCGCCACGCGCGTGGAAGCCCAGCAGGCCCAGTCGTAACGCCCACAGGCAACGGATGACCTGGCTCTCGACTCTTCCGCATCAGATTCCTTTCCGGGCGACGTCCGACGCTCGCCCTGTGGATGAGAAGACGATGGAGGGAGATTTCGTCTGCACGGCGAACGACGCACTCTTCCCGGGAGAACAGTCGCTCGACATCATGCTGGTGGAAGCGATGGCCCAGTGCGCCGGAGGGATTGCATTTCGAGATCGTCCCGGGCACGCCTACCTGAGCGGGATCGATCATTTCGAGACCGATCGGCCGGTGGAGCCGGGCGACTTCGTCACGATCCGCGCGACGCTCGATGCCGAATTCGGAGCGCTCTACCGATTCAACGCCACCGCCGAGGCGGGAGGCCTGGAGTTCGCGCGCGCCAGGTTCTATCTCGCATCCCCACCCGAATCCAACGACCAGGAAGAGATCCACTGATGCGCATCCCTGACCTGACTACGAGAATCGCAGTCACCGGCATCGGCGTCATCTGCTCGATCGGACGCAACCGCGACGAAGTGTGGAAGTCGATCTGCGAGTCGCGTGACGGGATCGCAAAACTCTCGCGTTTTCCGGGAGAGGCGTTCCCCACAGACATCGCGGCAGAAGCGCAGCTCGACCTGAGCGACCTCCTTCCGCAATCCCGCCGTGAATTGCGGCGGCTCTCGCGCACCGATCTTCTCGGCGTGATCGCCGTTGCGGAGGCTCTGGCGCAGGCAGGTTCCAATTCTCCGCTGCCACTCGAACGAGCCATCGTCTCGTCGGGCACGTCGACGGGAGGACTGCTCGAAGGCGAGGACTACTATCTCGAGCGGATGAAACGGGGCCGGCGGAAGACTCCGGTGTCCAGTGTGCTGCAGCAGCCGACGTTCGGTCCGTCCGACGCGATCGCTCATGTGTTCAAGACCGGCGGCGGGGTCGTTTCGAACGCCACCGCCTGCGCCTCGGCTGGAGCGGCCATCGGCGTCGCTGCGGATTACCTTCGCTCGCGGCATGCCGACGTGGCGATCGCGGGTGGAAGCGACGCCTTGTGCCGGCTCACCTACAGCGGATTCAACGTGCTGCAGGCGGTCGACTCGAATCCTTGCCGGCCGTTTTCCGCCGAGCGCAAAGGAATCACTCTTGGCGAAGGAGCGGGCTTCCTCATCCTGGAACGCTGGGACGATGCTGAGGCCCGCGGAGCGACGATCCTCGCGGAGTTATGCGGGTACGGCGCGACCTGCGACGCGAATCACCCCACCGCTCCCGCCGAGGATGGACGCGGGGCTTACGCCGCAATGAGCCGGGCCATGACGGAAGGCTCGATCGACGGAACCGCGATCGATTACATCAATGCACACGGAACCGGGACACTGCTGAACGACTCGGCGGAAACGCAGGCGATCATCTCGGCCGTCGGGACGAATGTCCCGGTCTCCTCGAGCAAGTCGTACTTCGGGCACACCCTCGGCGCCGCGGGCGGAATCGAG
>JBKJVD010000232.1:0-5256 GCA_046590585.1 Thermoanaerobaculia bacterium
CTTCACGGCCCTGACGCGAGCCAAGCAGAAGCGAACGATGGCGGACATCCGGACCATTTCAATTGCCTGGGAGGCGCGCGCAACCGAGGCACGCGCCTACACCGCCGCCGGGGCCACATTCTCGATGCCGGCGGTGGCACTCGACAACGCTGCCATGAACGTCCTGCTCGTCCCGACCTATGTGAAGCTCCTGCCAACGGCCGACGGGTGGGGCAGGGCGTTCGAGTTCCATGCCAACAGCGCGACCAACGCGAAGTTGTACTCGATCCGCTCGGCTGGCGCCGACGGGGTATTCAACGGCACCAGCTACCTTGTCGGCAGAACGGACGACCCCAGCTGTGACATCGTCTACTCGGAAGGCTCGTTCATTGCGTATCCGGAAGTCGCGCCGTAGGGCACCTTACGGACCAGGCGACTCGCGGCGGGAAAGTTGGTGGCGGTGACTGGAGTCGAACCAGTGACCTAGCGCTTATGAGACGCCCGCTCTAACCATCTGAGCTACACCGCCACAGCGGGGTGGGACCGGGATTGTAGGGACCGGCGGGACTGCTCGTCAAGGACGACCGTCTCGGGGGAGTCGCTTCAGGCGGCCTATACTGAACGTCGCAGCTGGCGGGAAATTCTCGACCGGGGCGCTTGAACATGACAACAGCTGAAGAGCGGGTATGCGTGGGATGTGGCGAGACGGACGATCTGTCTCGTCTGGAGCGTTGCCCAGTCTGCACCAAACATTTCTGTTCCGACTGCGGCCATCGGGCCCAGGGGCGTCGTTTCTGCTGCAAGGGCTGCAGCCATGCCTACTTTTATGATGGAGACTCAGATGACAACCCGAACGATGATGGCGAGTGACGTCGCCACCGCGCAGAAGAGCGAACTTACGGTCCGACCGCGGCGCCTGCGTCGCACCGAGGCGATCCGCACGCTGGTCCGCGAGACCATCGTCCACCCCGAGGATCTGATCTACCCACTGTTCGTGGTGGCGAACAGCCGGGAGACGGTGGAGATCGGGTCGATGCCCGGAGTGTTTCAATTGCGGGTGCGCGACGCGGTGGAAGTCGCCCGGCGGTCCTGGGACGCAGGAATCCGTTCGGTGCTCCTCTTCGGACTGCCGGAGCAGAAAGATGCAATCGGATCGTCGTCATGGGATCCGACCGGTCCGGTCCAGAGCGCGATCGAAGCGATCAAGCGGAATGTACCAGGGATGGCCGTCATCGCTGATGTCTGCCTCTGCGAGTACACCGATCATGGCCATTGTGGCGTGATCGTCGATCGCGATGGGGTCAAGGAAGTCGACAACGATCAGACGCTCCCGCTGCTGATGAAGCAGGCCATCTCCTTTGCCGCGGCGGGGGCCGATTTCGTGGCGCCCTCCGACATGATGGACGGCCGCGTCGGTGCAATCCGCCGGGCGCTCGATGACCGCGCCATGTCGGATGTCGGTGTCATCGCCTACTCGGCGAAATTCGCATCAGGTTTCTACGGGCCGTTCCGGGAAGCTGCCGAGTCGGCTCCGCAGTTCGGCGACCGGCGGAGCTACCAGATGGATCCAGCGAACAGCCGTGAAGCGATGCGCGAGATCGTGCTCGACATCGAAGAGGGTGCTGACATGGTGATGGTGAAACCGGCGCTCTCGTATCTCGACGTCATCCGCCAGGCACGCGATCGCTTCGATCTTCCGATCGTCGCCTACAACGTGAGCGGCGAGTATTCGATGGTCAAGGCTGCGGCGGAACGGGGCTGGATTGACGGGCCGCGCGTGATGAATGAAATCCTGACGTCGATCAAGCGCGCCGGGGCCGACCTGATCATCACCTATCACGCGCTCGAATTCGCCGAGCAGGCTAAAGCCTGAAGCCTAACCGCACCAGACAGCGGCTACAGCGTCTGGATGGTCGAGCAGGAAGCCGTCTTCATCCACGTCGTAGCGGATCACGGCTCCATCGAGCTTCGAGGCGGACATGTCGTCCATGGCCACGCGGATGCCGCTGACTTCGACGACCCGGTCTCCATCGTTCGGATCGCTCGCGTAGCTGAGCCGGTAGCCGCTGCCGCCACAGCCGGTGGTGAAGGCGATGCGCAGCATGCGACCGTCGCTCTCACTCTGCAGGTGCTGGAGTGCGTCCGGTTCGATGGTGATCTGGGCGGTAGTCATCCCGTCCTCCGCGATGCGCGGCTGGCGCCGTCAGTCGCTCCCGTAGACGATGCGGTGCTGCGGATCTTCGCGCTTCCACCAGTTGCTGTCGAGGCGGATCAACTCGAGTTCGCGCTGCAGTTCGACGACGTGGGCGCGCTTGACCGCAACCAGGTAGATCAGGAAGTTGCGATCCGTCGGCGCGGCCGTCTTGAGGAAGCCGGCCAGCCGCGACTCGATGGTCCGCTCGCGCGCAATCAGGAATTCGCAGGCCTCGCGATAGGAATTTTCGCCTTCGTGGATTTCCTGGAACGCCAGGTCGGAGCCGAGCGTCACGCGCGGACGGGCCTGCCCGGTCGCCGCAATCTTCATCTCGATGAGGTCGCGGTTCTCGCGCTCGTCAGCTGCGAGCTGCTTGAACATCTTTGCCGTCATTTCGTTCGGGAGGCTCTCGGCGAGTTTCTCGAACGTCTTGTAGGCCTCGACGGTGTACTGAATCACGACAGCAAGCTGCTGTTCGTTGAGGGAGGAGGCGATGCTCTCAGTGGTAATCACGGTCATGTCGAAACTCCGTTCCTTGAATTGCGAGGTCGCACGGATGACGAAGAATCGTTCTTCGTCACCCGCGCCATCCCGTATGCGTCACTCAATCTTAGCTACCTTCACCACCACATCCCCAAGCAGCCTGGCCTGGCAGCTGAGCCGATAAGGCGGATCGAGTTCCTTGTACGTCTCGTCTGGCGTCGGCGGCGAGAGGCGTTCCCATCCTTCGATCACTTCGATCCGGCATGTACCGCACGCACCGTCACCGCCACACACGCTGCTGACGCGGACGCCCATCTCCCTGGCGCAGGAAAGCAACGTGCTGCCTTCGGGAAACTCGGCTTCCTTCTCGACATCGGCAAAGAACAGGCGGGGCATCGGTGGCGGATTGTATCGGTAAAACGGCGTTCCTGCAGGGGTCAGCCGGGATGAATGGCCCGGTGAGCCATGTACGAACTCCGGACCAGCGGCGCGGACTCGACGTGATGGAATCCGAGAGCCCTGGCCTGCCTCCCCAGTTCGTCGAATTCCTGCGGGGTGTAGTAACGGCGGACAGGGTGATGATTGCCCGTCGGTGCCAGGTATTGGCCCATCGTGAAGATATCGACCCCTGCAGCGCGAAGGTCGGCTGCGACCGCAAGAATCTCGTCTTCGGTTTCGCCGAGTCCCAGCATGATGCTCGACTTCGTGAACATCCCCTCGAACCGCTCCTCGTGCGCCCACCGCAGCACGTCGAGCGAGCGTCGATACTTTGCGACGGGACGCACCTGAGCGTAGAGGCGGGGAACAGTTTCGATGTTGTGCGCGAGGACTTCAGGCCTCGAGGCAATGACTGCGAGGAGAGCATCGCGGTTGCCGTCGAAATCACTCACGAGGACTTCCACGGCAGCGCCGGCCACATCGCGGACTGCGGCAACCGTCCGCCTGACGTGTTCCGCGCCGCCGTCGGGCATGTCGTCGCGGTTCACCATCGTGATGACCGCGTGCTTCACGCCCATCTTCTGCACCGCTTCAGCCACGCGCCGCGGTTCGTCGGCGTCCGCCAGCAGCGGCTGGCCTTTGCCGACCGCGCAGAAGGTGCAGCGGCGCGTGCAGATCTCGCCGAGAACCATGAAGGTCGCGGTCCCGCTGCTCCAGCACTCGAAGATGTTCGGGCAGCGCGCTTCCTGGCAGACAGTGTTCAACCCGAGATCGTTCATCAGGCGTGAGACGGGAAGCTGCTGAAGGTCGCCGGGAATGCGGATCTTCAGCCACTCCGGACGATGGCCGGCCCGGCGGTTGACGGGCGCGGATTCAATGGGTGACGGTTCGATGGTTGCCGGTTCGATCACTTCAGACTCTTTCATGCGGTAGCCCGCTGAGGTGCGGGAGTGAGGCCGGCGATTCGTTCGACCATCTCGATCGCTTCACGGTCATCGGTCCACTGGATCCTGTCGTAAGCGGCGGCGAAGGTGAACCAGCCGAAGTCGTCATGCTCCTCGCTGTCGAGCGTGATCGGCAGGGTGGAATCGAGAACTGCTGTGAATACCGCCTCGCTGGCCATGACCGGGCTGCCGTGCTTCGTGCTCAGGAATTGAGATTCGATCATGAACGACTGGTGGAGTGATAGAGGGTGGGGCACTGCTTCGTGCCCGGTTTCCTCCACGATCTCGCGGAGTGCGGCGGCCATGACTGATTCGCCCGGTTCGATCGTGCCGGTGATCGGCTGCCAGAACCTGCCGCGTTCCGGCCGGCGATGGAGCAGGAGCACGCGGCCGGCGCCGTCGTGCACGACTACCTTGATCAGCCGGATCGTTGGCGGGCGGTCGACGACTTCGCGTTCGAAGATCTCGGCGAAATGGGTCAGCAGGCGCTCGCGCACCTCGACGGGATCGACGTAGCGACCGAGTTCGCGCGCGATCGAGGTCACGCCCATCCCGTGCAGTCCGCACGGGGTGATCAGGCGGAAGTGATCGAGATCCGTTGAAACGTTCAGCGCCCATCCATGGGAGGTGACCCATCGGGCGATGCGGACACCGATCGCTGCGATCTTGTTGCGTCCCACCCAGATTCCGCGCTTGCCGTCGAGACGCTCTGCAACGATTCCGTAGTCGGCCACCGTGCGGATCAACACCTCTTCGAGCTTCGTCACGTACTTGCGGATGTCGCGATTGCCCTCACCGAGATGAATGATCGGATACCCCACCAGCTGTCCGGGTCCGTGGTACGTGATGTCACCGCCGCGGGTGGTCTCGAAGAAGCGGACACCGGCCGCGCGCAGGCCCTCCGGAGTACCGAGCAGGTTGGCCCTGTCGCCGCCGCGGCCGATCGTGATGACTGGGGGATGCTCGAGAAGGAGCAACTGATCCGCCAGAAGTTCCTGCTGGCGCATCTCGACGAGCTTCTGCTGCAGATTCATGCCGTTCTCGTAGGTGACGAGATGGAGGCGATGGACTTCGCAGGTGCGCATGCACCGGTTATAGCGCAGCGGCCGCGTGCTGCATTCCTCTGAGGTTAAGAAACTCGCGGAATACCGACCGAGGTTGAAGCCGACGGAAATCATGCAAGTTCCCCTTCTCCTGCCGCAGCGGGAGAAGGTGGCC
>JBKJVD010000154.1:0-14728 GCA_046590585.1 Thermoanaerobaculia bacterium
GGGCCATCTGCTTCGTTGTCTCTTCGGGGCAACGACTCAACGTAGAGTAACCACGCCTCGCCGTTGCCCCTCGCTCCGCCTCGCAGCTGACCCACTGCCCTTCGCGCTCACGGAGCGGTCAGGGGGCAGCGGGCCGGAGGTGAGGCCGAATGATGGATGCAGAAGTCAGAATGAAGAATTGAGAAAAGAGGCACCGTTGGTTTGGCCTTGGACTCGTTTCTCACTTCTGAATTCTGACTTCTGCGTTCTGACTTGTCTTTGACGTTCGCTCCGGTCGCGCTCACAGTGTTTGTCAACGATCAGCGGGCGGGTCGCCCGCTGGCCATTCAGGAGTCCTCAGTCACCGAGCGTAATATTCAACATTCAGCATTCAACATTCAGCATTCAGCATTTGAGATAATGCCCTCGTGACCCGCCGAGCCCTCGTCTCCCTTCTGATCCTCTCGCTGTTCTCCGCCTGCGCCGCTTCAGGCCCCCTGACGAAACCGAATGAGCGGGAGTGGACCGTGCTGGTGGCTGACTACCAGTGGCTCCAGACCCTGCGCACCTCGCAGAAGCAGCCGCCCGCGAATGTTCCGCGGAAGCAGCAGCTCGAGCAACTCATCGACAACCACAACAAGATCGAGCCGACGCTCGTGTTGTTCATGGACAAGTTGCGCGAGTATTTCGACCGGACCGGTGACACGCGCGCCTCGATCCTCCTTGCGCGCGAGAAAGTTCTGATCGGCGATGAGTACATGAACGTCCTCTCCCGCTACGACCGGGCCATGGAGTTTTACCGCTCGGCGCTCCAGTACGACCCGGCGAACCCGGATGCCCAGGGCCGTCTCGCGGAGGCGGAGAAACGGCGCTTCGTGGCGCTCGATGGGTTCTCACTGGTCAAGACCGGGATGAAGGAAGAGCAGGTCCGCAAGGCCGTCGGGCTGCCGCGGGAGGACTGGATCAAGCAGGTCGTCCAGAAAAACCGGATCTATTCCGTCTGGATTTACCCCAAGTCGGACGGAGGTGCCGCCGCGGTCTACTTTGACAACGGCGCCGTGTATCACACAAACTGGAATGCAGCACCGCCACCGGCGGGGAAGTGATGTTGCTTGCCGTTCGTTGCATCGAGACGCGCTGATGACCTGGCGCATCCGGCCGAACGGAGGGAGGGTGAGGGGATGGAAGCACAACACGTAGCTGACGACCAGTCGCATTACGAAATCTCACTGACGGCTTCACAGGCCTTTCTCGCCTTCGTGCTGCTGTTGTTATCACTGAGCGCCTCGTTCGCGTTCGGCCTGGTGATCGGACGCGGACAGGCGGATGAACGCCTCGTGGTCCGGCGCGAACCGGCCATCGTGAGCGAAGGGAGCGTCCTCCCGAACGGCAGGAAGCCGGGACGCATCGTGGAACTGGGCGTCGAGAACTCCGACTTCCAGTCGAGTGGACGCGGATCCATCGCCACGCCCGAGGCAACAGGCAGCGCTCCGATGCTCGTCGAAGAAGGCAAGCCGGCCGCAGCCCCCGACCCGGAACCTCCGGCATCTGCTCCGGTCGAGAGTGCCGCCGTGCGAGACGAACCGGTCGCAGCGACGCCGAAACCTGCTGCTCCTCGGGTCGAACCCGCTGCAGTGAAGGCTCAGGCCGCGGCTGCGGTCCCGGCGAAGTCGTCCAGCGCCGTGTACGCGCAACTGCTGTCCACAGGCGACCAGAAGCGTGCCGAGGCAATGGCGGCGAGGCTGATTGAAGGGGGCTTCAACTCCGCGTATGTCGAGCGCGCTTCGAACGACAAGGGCCCCGTCTATCGCGTGCGCGTCCGCTTCAACTCGGAAGCCGAAGCACGCACTGCAGAGCCGAAGCTCAAGAGCTTCTCACCCGACGCCTGGATCGACAGAAACCAGCGATGAGTCGTGAGTCGTGAGGACTGAGGATGGAACTCCTCGGTCCTCGCCTCGCGACCTTCAGGCAGGGGCGTCAGCCCGGTCCCTCATCGCCGCGGTCTCGCCACCTGATTGGCATTCCTCTGGCGGTTACTTACCATTGAAGACCGAACCGGGCTTCAAGGAGATCACCCCACATGGCTGATGAACGAACCACGACACCTCAACTCGAGGCGCTTCGCGACGCCCAGGTGAAGAAGGGATCGAAGGTCGATCCGACTCACATCCTCGAGAAGGCGATCTATCAGCTCTGGGAAACCATCAACGACCTCGATCAGATCCAGCCGGAGCGCGTCGAACATTACCGGGTCTCGATTTTCGGCAGCTCCCGCATCCGCCGCGGCGACCCGATTTACGAAGAGGTCAAGAAGCTCAGCGCCGACCTGGCCCGCATGGGCATCGATATCGTCACCGGCGGCGGACCTGGCCTCATGGAAGCGGCAAATGCCGGGGCCGTCGAGGGGCAGATCGAAAGTCACGCCCGCTCGTTCGGCCTGGCCATCCACCTTCCCAACGAGGAAGGAGCAAATGCATTCGTCGACAAGGTGTTCCGGCACCGCACGTTCTTCTCCCGCCTCCATCACTTCGTCCGGCTGTCCTCGGCCTTCATCGTGATGCCGGGAGGCATCGGTACCGCCCTGGAACTCTTCATGGTCTGGCAGCTCCTGCAGGTCAAGCACATGAAGGAGCATCCGCTCATCCTGGTCGGTACAATGTGGCCCGGCCTGATCGACTGGATCCGTGCGACGATGGTGGAGCGGGGGCTGGTCAGTCCGGCCGACCTCGACACGGTGATCGTCGTTCCCTCGTCCAGCGAGGCCATCCCGATCATCGCTGCCTCCTTCGAACAATTCAAACAGAACAGGTGACCGCTGCTCATGCCCACTCAGGAACAGGTACTCGACGCGCTCCGCAAGGTGAAGTTCCCCGGCCTTTCCCGCGATATCGTCTCCTTCGGATTCGTTCGGGATGTCGAAATCGAGGGAGGCATCGTGTCGTTCACGATCCACTTCCAGTCGGAGAATCCTTCCGTAGGCCAGCAGATCGGCCGCGACGCCGAGGCTGCGGTGCGGGCGCTGGAAGGAGTGAGTGAAGTGAAAATGCGCCTCGAGGTTGCGGCGCGGCAGGCGACGGGAGCCGGCGGTGCGCAGCCGCAGGCGATCCTCGAGGACGTCAAGTACAAGATTGCGGTGGCGTCCGGAAAAGGCGGCGTCGGAAAGTCGACCGTATCCACGAATCTGGCGCTTGCGCTGCGCAAACTCGGCTTCACCGTCGGCCTGCTCGACGCCGATATCTACGGGCCTTCCCAGCAGATGATGCTCGGCATCCAGGGACGTCCGATCATCGACGACGTCGACGAAAAAATCATCCCGATGGAGAACCACGGCATCAAGACGATGTCCCTCGGCATGATCACCGACGTCGACACGCCCGTCATCTGGCGCGGACCGATGGTCATGAAAGCGCTCGACCAGTTCCTGACCGATGTCCGTTGGGGTGTGCTCGACTTCATGATCATCGACCTTCCTCCCGGCACTGGCGATGCGCAACTGACGATCACGCAGAAAGTTCCGCTGACCGGCGCGGTCATCGTCACGACGCCTCAGGACGTCGCCCTGATCGATGCACGGAAGGGACTGGCGATGTTTCGCAAGGTCAACGTACCCGTCCTCGGCATGATCGAGAACATGAGCTATTACATCTGCCGCCACTGCGGCGAGCGGGAAGAGATCTTCGGCCACGGCGGCGGCCGCCGCACCGCCGAGATGCTCGGCGTTCCATTCCTCGGCGAAGTGCCGCTCGATCCGAAGGTGGTGGTCGGGGGAGACAGCGGCGAACCGATCGTCCTGCTCGATCCAGAGTCACCCGCCGCCATGGCGTTCACCGAACTCGCCAGGCAGATCGTCCAGCAGATGGAAGACGGGACGGCCGGGCACACTCATGGTCCGGACGGACACGATCACGATCATGACCACGATCATGACCATCCACACGTTCACTAGCGCGGGCTGGGCTGTCATGCCTGAGTTGATGAACCGCGCTTCGCGGTAAGAAACCGACCTGTCATCCTGAGCCAAAGAACCGCGCTTCGCGGCGACTTGAGTTCAAGAAACTGGCCGCGCCGGTCGTTCACATTCGAAGAGAAGATGCGAAGTCGCGGCGTTCATGCACAATGCCGGTCGTTTCGAAGCAGCCGCGTGCAAGCTGTCTCCCTTCTCCCCGCGGGAGAAGGTGGCGCCGCGCGCCGGATGAGGGGTGGCGCAAACGTAAGTTGAATCCCTCGCAGAGGTTCAGAATCCAGAAGAGTACTCGATTCTCGCAGAGGCTAACCGCGCATTGCACCGTCTCCGCATGCACCGCGAATCAACAATCTACACTCGCGTGACCCCCTCATCCGGCGCTGCGGCGCCACCTTCTCCCACGGGGAGAAGGGAGATCGACGTGCCTTCGGAACGCGAGCGTCTTCAGTCAGCCCCGCATACACACTGGGAGTTTCTTAGAAGCCGGCGGAGTGCGCATTCGCGGCTTCATCGCGAGGGCGTACGCAGCGCGGTCGAAGGATCTGGGTGGGGGAAGAGCATTCACGCGCAGATCATGGTTCCACCGCCCAGATCCTTCGACGCGCTCGGAGTTTTCTCGCGGTGAAGCATGCGAGAAAACTCTGCGCCTGCTGACGATGACAGCCGTTGCTGGTCAGCGGAGCTTGCGCAGGCAGCGCAGCACCTCGGCTACGCTCCAGGCCTGGGCGGCGCAGCCGCGGGCGAGGAAGGGCGGGTCGGCGTCGAAGACTTCGCTGATCGACCCGATGCAGGCATCGGCCAGGTGCGGACGAAATCCCTCGATCAGGGCGAGCGCGCCGGACCGGTCGTCCGAGTGGACCTTCAACCAGGCGTCGATGAACGGACCGATGAGCCAGCCCCAGACCGTGCCCTGGTGGTACGCGGCGTCCCGGGACCGGAGGTCGCCGTCGTAAACCGGCTTGTAGTCGCGATGCCCGCGCGCCAGTGAGCGGAGTCCGACCGGCGTGAGCAGTTCCCTCTGCACGATATCCACGACCGGCTCCCATCGGTTGCGGTCGAGCACCGGATAGTCGAGCGAAAGCGCGAAGACCTGGTTCGGGCGAAGCGCTGAATCGTTGCCGCCGCCCTCTCCGTCCACGACGTCGTAAAGATGTTGACCGTCCTCGAACCAGAAGCGCTGGTTGAACGACACGAACACGCGCTCGGCAAGTTGACCGATGCGCGCGGCCTCGCCATTCTGGTCGGCTCGCAGGAAGTGCTCGAGAATCCGCAGTGCGTTGTAGAAGAGGGCGTTGATCTCCACAGCCTTGCCGCGTCGTGGCGTCACCACCCAGCCGTCGACCTTCGCATCCATCCAGGTGAGCTGGTATCCCTCTTCACCTTGCACGAGCAGGCCATCTGCAGGATCGACGTGAATATTGAAGCGGGTGCCGCGAACGTGATGGTCGACGATGTCGAGCATCTTCGGGAGGAATTCACGGAGGGTGACGCGGTCGCCGGTGTACTCGAAGTAACGATTGACGGCGTGAAAGAACCACAGCGTCGCGTCGGCCGTGTGATACAGCCCCTCGTGTTCCCCCTCGGGGAACATGTTCGGGATCAGTCCGTCGCGGATGTACGACGCGAATGTCCGGAGGATGTTCCCCGCTTCCCGGTGCCGGCCGGTCACCAGAGTCAGCCCTTCGAGGCTGATCATTGTGTCGCGGCCCCAGTCGGTGAACCAGTGATATCCGGCGATCACCGTCCGCGGCTCGTCGCCGGCTGCAAACGATCGGGCCTGATCTTTCGATCGCGTCTGCGGACGGATCAGGAACTGATCGGCTGCAAGCACGAGTTGGGCGGAAAACGAGTCTTCCGCGGCACGGCCGCTCATCGAGAGCAGCTTCCGCTTTCTTCCAGATTCGTCCTCGAGGGCGTCACCAGCCTCCATGGAGCGGATCACGTCCCACGCTTCCACAGAGGCTGCGAACCCGGTGGCCTGCCCGGCCTGAAGCGGAAAAACCATGACGCCTGGAGACCAGAGCGATCCCTCGTAGTCATACCCGCGGCTGCGCTCGACGCGGTAGACGAAGTGAGGAATGATCTTCGCTTCCGGACGAAGGCTCGAACTCTCTCCGAGGAGCAGCAGGCGGAGCGGGGGATGTCCGCTTCCGTCGCTGATTTCAATCTCGCCTCCCGACACGGTCACGTTCCAGTCGGTGGACAGCTCCGCAGTGAGCAGTCCTTCGTGCGGACGAAACTTCAAGGCGGGTCGCAGTTCGAGCCGAGCGTCGGCCGGTCCTTCGAGAAGGGTGTAGGTGATCCATGTCGTGTTCTGCAGGTGCGGCATCACCAGCCGCTTCTCGAGCCGGATTCCGTTCTTCGAGTAACGCCACACGGGCTGACCCTGTTCGAGCACGAATTCCTCGAGGAAACCCTCTTCGGGATAACGAATCTGCTCGTCGCTTCCCTCTTCTCCGCTGAGGCGATAGCAGAGATCTCCCGCGATCAGATTTTCTTCGAGATGGTTGAGCATCATCGAACGGCCGAGAGGGGAGGGCATGGCCGCGATCAGCGAGCCGTGGAAGCGGCGGGTCGAGGCCCCGCCGACGGAGGCGGACGCATAACCACCCAGGGAATTCGTTACCAGCCATTCACGGGAAAGGAGCGCCTCGAGGGGCTCTCCTCGCCGCCAGCCGGCCTGCAGCGGAAACACTTCATTCAACTTCTTCATCGGAGCCGGGTATTTGCTGAAGTTGTGCCGGGCGCGTTCTGGGACGGGACTGCAGTCCTTACGACTGACTTGCACTACTCTCTGCCAGATGGACTATCTGGTCGATGAGGCCGATTCGGAGCTTACGCTCATCCTTGCGCACGGTGCAGGCGCCCCGATGGATTCGCAGTTCATGCAGGACGTGGCACGAGGCGTGGCTGCGGCAGGGTTTCGAGCCGTGCGGTTCGAGTTTCCCTACATGGAAGAGCGCAGATCGGGGAAGCGTCGCGGCCCCGACCGTCCCGCTGTCCTGCTCGAAACCTGGCGACGCGTCATCGCGGATCACGGTGACCCGAAGCACCTCGTCATCGGCGGAAAGTCAATGGGCGGGCGCATCGCCAGCATGGTCGCCGATGAAGCGGGTGTGCATGGACTGATCGTCCTCGGCTATCCATTTCACCCTCCCGGTAAAGGGGAAGGAATGCGAACCGCGCATCTGGCCGGGATGCGCACGCCAACCCTCATCGTTCAAGGGGAGCGGGATCCGTTTGGTACGCGCGACGAAGTCGCGGACTACGAGCTTGCTCCTGCAATCGCGGTCGAGTGGATGCCCGATGGCGACCATTCCTTCAATGCCCGCAAGAAGTCAGGACACAGTACGGAGAGAAACCTCGAGAGCTGCATTCATCGGGTGGTCGCTTTCATTCGCGACCTCGCGTAGCCACAACGCGTGATCGACTCGGTCGCCTCTTCCCTGTATTTTGAACGCGACCCCTCATGATCGTCGCCCTGTCAGCAGCGTTGCTGAGTCTTGCCATCTTGTTCCACCGGCCTGAACCCGTGCCGGAACCGGCGGCGACTGGAGACGCTGCGACGATGGAGGTCGTGGAATCGCCGCCGCCGCTCCCTGCGGTGCGACGCAGGCAAACGGTCGAGCTGCCC
Source organism: Thermoanaerobaculia bacterium (assembly GCA_046590585.1). Taxonomy (GTDB): domain Bacteria; phylum Acidobacteriota; class Thermoanaerobaculia; order Gp7-AA8; family Gp7-AA8; genus JBKJVD01. The sequence continues at coordinate 7,578 of JBKJVD010000154.1, forward strand.
TCCGCAAGCGCCAGGCATTCGCGACATTCCCGACAGATCGTCCCGGCCACATCAGACCGGCAACTCGAAAAAAGAAGAGAGGCGCCGAAGTCGGAGACAGCGGCGACGCCGGTTGCGCCACCCGTCCCAGCGCCTCTCGGGAGTAAGCCAGTGGCGGTCAGGAGCAAGACCGGCGAAGGAAACACGCTCCCTGTGTATGGGCAGCAGCGATCGACGATTCGGGATTTGCTGCTGCCGATGATCATGCTGGCCGGAGGGGCGGCGATTCTCGCCCGTGTGCTGAACAGGACGACAGAAGAGAAGGAAGAAGCGTGAGGAGCCGCGCGTGATCTCTGAAATGCGCAGTTGCCGCATCCCGTTACAGGCCGTACAATCCGCGTCTCACCGAGCGCGCCCATAGCTCAGCTGGATAGAGCGTTAGCCTCCGGAGCTAAAGGTCGAAGGTTCGAATCCTTCTGGGCGCACCAGACTTTCCCCTCGAATTCAGGGCCAGTCCTGCCCTTCGTCATCAACTCGCAGGCGGATGCCCTGGCGGCAGCGTCTTGTTCAGGACAGCGCGTCGCAGTTCGTCCTTGTATGCAGCGATGCGCCCGAGCAGGGCATCGTCCCCGGCGGCGCCGAGGATCTGCGCGGCGAGGAGGCCGGCATTCCAGCCGTTGCCGATCGCGACGGTCGCTACAGGCACCCCTTTCGGCATCTGGACGATCGACATCAGCGCGTCCTGGCCGTTGAGTGGTCCGACCGGAACCGGGACGCCGATCACCGGAAGTTCGGTGATGGCAGCGATCATCCCTGGAAGGTGAGCTGCGCCGCCCGCGCCGGCGATGATCACGCGCACGCCGCGCGATCTGGCGGTACTGGCGAAGTCGAACATCTCACGAGGTGTGCGATGAGCCGAAATCACCGAAACCTCACTCGAGACTCCCAGCGAATCGAGTGCGCTGGCGGCTTCACGCATGACCGGGTAGTCAGAGTCACTTCCCATGACGATCGAAACCTTCGGTGTCGCAGCTTCGCTCACTCGTCTCCTCCGTCTGCAAGGTTCCGCACCGCCGCGCACCACGTCTGGTCGATGGCTCGCATCTCCGCGATCGCAGCTTCCAGCGCCGCGCTGGATTCCGCGCTCGCGTTGATGTGGCCGAGCTTCCGGCGGGACTTGATGCGATCCTTCCCATACCAGTGTACGTGTGTCGCCGGCCCGGGCCGCGGAGGCTCGATGGTTTCCGCGCTGAAGTCGACCCCCACGGGGCCCAGGATGTTCAACATTGCGAACGCCGGCGCCGTGTGGATCTCAGCAAGTTGCATCCCGGTGGCAGCACGGATGTGGTTCTCGAACTGCGACGCGCTGCAGGCGTTCTGCGTGTAGTGCCCGCTGTTGTGGACTCGCGGCGCGATCTCGTTGACCAGTAACTCACCGGAAGAAGTTTCGAAGAACTCCAGCGCAAACGCTCCCTTCAGCGACGCCGCGCCGGCGACCCTGGCGCAGGTCGCGCGCGCCGCCTCTTCCAGGTGAGGAGGCGATCCGAATGCGGACGCAGGTCCGTGCACGTAGCGACAGATCCCGTTTTCCTGCTGTGAGATGACCAGCGGATAGAAGACTGCTTCGTCATCCCCCTGCACAGCGATCATCGCCAGTTCGCGGGTGAAGTCGATGCGCTCCTCCGCAAAGATCGCGGCGCCCCGGGCCCGGCCGCGCTCGAAGAACGCGTCGAAGCGCGAGGAATCGTCGCCCGGTGCCGTGATGAGGACGCCGTGTCCGTCGTAACCCATGCGGCTCCACTTGAAGACCGCACCTTCAGGAAAGTGCGCGAACACGCGTTCGACGAAGAGATGGTTCGATTCTTCGTGATCCTGCTCGAGGAATGGGGCGCTCGGGATCGCGTTCGCCGCAAGAAGGCGTTTCTGGCTGAGCTTGTCCTGCAGAATCGCGATCGCCGGGAGGGGAGGCACGAACGGCACGTTCTCATCCGCGGCTCCCGCGGAGAGCAGCACGGTGTCGACGAACTCGTTCTCGAACGTCACGAGGTCGACGTCGTTGAAAAACCGTCGCAGCGACTCGAGGTCATCGAGCGCTCCCACATGAATCTCACGACAGACCTGGGCCGCCGGAGCATTGGCACTCTCGGCGAACACGACGGGCGTCAGACCGAGCCTGAGCACCTGCTCGGCGAGCATGCGCGCGAGTTGCCCTCCGCCAAGAAGGCCGATCCGCTGGGGGTGACTGTTCATGAGGGAAGCTTATCCTGAAGTGCTGGGCTGCCGGAGGCGGGCAGGAAACGACTGAGGATTGGATCCGATCTTTCCGGGACGCTTACCGGTCCTCCGAACTTTAGCCTTCAGCGTCCCCAACTAACACTCGCAACCTGTCCCCGGATTTGTATAATCACCGCCGCTTGTACGGTCCACTGAAAGTCTTCTGCGGCCGCGCGCATCCAGCGCTCACGGACGAGATCTGTGCCCGGCTGGGCGTGGAGATCGGGCGCGTCACTCTTTACAGTTTCGCCGACGGCGAGAATTACGTGCAGATCGACGAGAACGTTCGCGGTGCGGACGTCTTCGTGATCCAGCCGACCGGTCCTCCCGTCAACGATCACCTGATGGAACTCTTGATCATGCTCGATGCATTCAAGCGTTCGTCGGCCCGCCGTATCACGGCGGTGCTTCCGTACTACGGATATGCGAGGCAGGACCGCAAGGACAAGCCGCGGGTTCCGATCACGTCCAAGCTGGTTGCAGATCTCATCAGCGCCGCGGGAGCGGACCGCGTTCTCACCGTCGATCTGCATGCGGCTCAGATTCAGGGCTTTTTCAACATTCCTGTCGATCACCTCTTCGCGGCTCCGGTGATCGTGGGGCATCTGAAAACACTCGGGCTCGAGGACCTCACCATCGTCTCTCCCGATGCGGGCGGGGTGGAGCGTGCCCGTGCCTACGCCAAACGACTCGGCGCCACGCTGGCCATCATCGACAAACGGCGCGTGGCGGCGAATCGCACCGAGGTCATGAACATCATTGGTGAGGTCGAGGGGCGGAACGTCTTCATCGTCGACGACATCATCGATACGGCGGGCACGCTCATTCATTCGGTCGAGGCGTTGTGGGACAAGGGGGCCAAGTCAATTTCGGCCTCATGCACGCACGCCGTCTTTTCCGGGCCGGCTGTGAACCGGGTCAACAGCTCGAAGCTCGACCGGGTCATCGCCACCAACAGCATGCCGATGGCCGACAAGGAGCAGGAGTGCCCGACACTGCACACCCTCTCCATCGCGGAACTGCTGGCCGAGGCAATCAAGCGCATTCATAGCGAAGATTCAGTCAGCTCGCTGTTCGAGATGTAGCCCGCCACGGGCTTCGGGCGGATCCCGCTCCCGGAGGTTGGAATTTTGCCGCCTGAGCGACGCTTAGTCGGTTGTTGTGGATTTACGTTAAGGAGAGTTCCGTACCATGGCTGAGGTGACGTTGGAAGTTTCACGCCGCGAGGGCACCGGTAAAGAGCTGGCGAAGAAGCTCCGTCAGAATGGCAAAGTACCGGCGGTCGTCTACGGTGGACATCGCGAGTCCGTCGCGATCACAGTGGACCGCAAGGCGGTCTCGGAGCTGATTCACAAGAGCGAGCACGGCATCCGTTCGATCTTCCTGCTGAAGATGGCGGGAAGCGACCAGCAGCGCCACGCGATGATCAAGGAAGTCCAGATCGATCCGCTCTCGCGCAAGCTCAAGCACATCGACTTCGTTCGCGTAGTCATGGACGAGATGATCAAGGTCACCGTTCCGGTGCATGTCACGGGTACGGCGATCGGAGTGAAGACGGGTGGCGGCATCCTCGACTTCCAGGCACGCGAGCTCCATATCGAGTGCCTTCCCAACGCGATTCCGGACTCGATCGACATCGATGTCACTGCACTCGAGGGTCACGAGTACTACCGGATCAAGGACCTCAAGCTCCCCGATGGAGTGAGAGTTCTCGATGACGAAGAGCGAGTGGTCGTAGGTGTTGCCTACGCCAAGGTCGAGGCTGAGCCGGTTGCCGAAGCCGTTGTCGAGCCCGAAGTCATCAAGAAGGGCAAGACCGAAGACGAGTAGTTCGTTCGAATATCGAGTCATTTCCAGAACGCCCCGCGCCCACGCGGGGCGTTTTTCGTTTGGCAGAATGAAGGGCGACGGGAGGATCGATGTCGAAGCTCACCAGGCTCTCGAAGGATCAGTTGACGGGGGAAGCGTGGCGCCTGTTCGAGCGGACGGGCGTCGAGCGAGGCAAGGTGCCGAACATGTACCGCGTCCTGGCGCACCGGCCCTCAATCCTGACTACGTTTGTGTCCCATCTGGAAGCAATCCTCACTACCGGGACCGTTCCGGTCCGCACGAAGGAACTGGTCGCGACCCTCGTGTCGCGAATCAACGCGTGCCATTACTGAAGCCGATCGCACACTGCGCAGGCTGCGCGGCAGGGAGCCTCGGACGCACAACTCGATTCATTGCAGGAGTATGAGACGGGACCGTTCTCGGAGGCCGAAAAGGCGGCGCTGGCGTTCGCCGAGCAGCTCACGCTCAACGCCCGCGCGATCCCGGAGCCGGTCTTCGAACGTCTCCGGGGCCACTATGACGAAGGCGAGATCGTCGAACTGTCGGCCGTGGCCGGGATCTTCAACTACATGAACCGGTTCAACGACGCCCTTGGGATGCAGACCACGATGCCGGGCGAGGGGTTATGAAGCCCCGCGAACAAATCGGACCGCCCCGCGGTTGTCACGCGATAGAAAGACGATGAGGAAGCAGGCAGGCAGATGAAGAGTGCAATGATTGTTACGCTTTCCGCGATGCTGGCCTTCGCTGGCTGCTCCAGGTTCGACGAGACGGCCGTCAAGGCTCCGCCCGCGTCAGCTACCGCCCCGGCCGCGGCGGCACAGGCCACCGACACGATCGCCCCGGCGACCGGGACAGTGGCCGGAGTCGATGTCGGCGCCACCATGCCGGCCTACGAGGCCAGGAAACTCGAGGGCGGCTCGTTTGATGTTGCAGCAGAGCGTGGCAACGTGCTTCTGCTGAACGTCTGGGCCACCTGGTGCGGACCCTGCCGATACGAGATCCCGGAACTGGGGAAGCTGCATGCGAAGTACGCCGCGCAGCGTTTCAAGGTCATTGGGGTCAGCATCGACGAGGGGGACGAGGCGGCGGTGAAGAAGTTCGTCGCCGAGAACGAGGTCAACTATCCCGTCGTCCTCGATCCTGAAGCAAAGCTGGCCAGTCTGTTCGAGACCAGCGTGCTGCCGACTACGGTCCTGCTGGACCGTCAGGGGAAAATCGTGTGGAAAAAGTACGGAGCGATCGAGGCAGGGGAAGCCGAACTGGCCCGGGCGATCGAAATGGCCATCAGGGGCTGATCTCTCAAGGAAGCGGCGCGCCCGTCTCGGCCTCTTTGCGGCGATCAGGCGTCTCGCGCAAGTTGATCCGCCGATCGCGGTGGCGCTGCATGAACGTCTTGATGTTCTTCGCCATGTGGCCGAGGATGAGGCGGAGAGGCAGATAGGCGAGCGCGATGGCGAGGACCATCACGACGGCGATCACGAGTATCGTTCCAATCGATGACATCGAATCTTGCTGAGAGCAAATAGCGAGCCGCAAATCGACGGCACCCATGGTTGACCACATCTCCACGCCCACTTTCCCCGACCGGCTGATCGAGCCGGTAAGGAAGGCTCTTGCCGGCGAGCCGACAGAGTGGCCCGCGACTCTTGATGCTGGCGAGATCGACGCGCTCGACCGTCACGGCATGGCCCAGCTGGTGTACGGCTGGAGTCGCTCCGAGTCACTACGAAGTCGAGCCATTCGGGCCGCTGCCTGGGAAGCTTTGCATCTCGAGTCGCTCCGTGATCTGTTGCGGACGCTCAGCACCGCGGGCGTGGTTCCCCTCATTCTCAAGGGGACCGCGCTCGCTTATCAGCTCTTCGAGCGGCCTGAGTTGCGCGCGCGGGGAGACACCGACCTGCTGGTCCCCGAGATGAAGGTGCCCCTGGTGCGGACGGCGCTGGTCGGTCTCGGTTACATCGAGGCGATTACCAGTGGTGACGAGCACGGTCTGCGACAGGCGACCTGGTATCGAACCGACGCGTTCGGATGCGAACATAACTTTGATGTCCACTGGTCGGTCGCCAATCCGGCTGCATTTTCCAACCTGATCCGTTACGACGAGGCGTTGCCTGCTAGCGTGGAGATCGCGGCGATTTCAGAACATGCCCGAGGCCTGGATCGCCCGCGTGCGTTGCTGCTGGCATGCGTTCATCGCGTCGCACACCACCACGATTCGGATCGCATGATCTGGCTGGTCGACGTTGAACTGCTCGCGCGTCGCATGGGCACGGCAGACTGGATCGCACTGCGTGCGCTCGCGGCACAAGGTGGCGTCGCTACCGTGACCGCGCATTCGCTTCTTGCTGCCGACCACTTATTCGGGACCAACCACGCGAGCGAGGCCGCAATGCCGACGGTGGACGGTGAGCCCTCGGCGCTCTATCTCCGCCGGGATGCGCGGCGGTTTCGTTTTCTCATCAACGAACTGACATCGCTCGGCTCATTGAGCGCGCGGGGGCGTCGGCTTCGCGATCTCGCATTTCCGCCGTTCGACTATATGCAGAAAGAGTTCGGCGCGACGTCGCGCGCTGTACTGCCGTGGTTCTACGCGACGCGCGGCGTGAGGGGAATCGCGCGAATGTTCCGCCGGGTGGCCGGATGATGAGCGGAGCGCCGACCTCATGAGCGCATTCCTCGTGGTCGCAGGTGAAGAATGCGAAGTGGTGGCGCGCCGCGCGATCGATGCGGAAACGGCGCGCGCTCCTGACGGCGTGTTCCTGCGCAGCGGCGATGGAGTGACGATCGCGCACGCATCGCTGCTCCTTGCGCCGGGGGAGCGTTCGACGCAGGTCCTGGAGCGGGGCGAGCTCACGGTCGTCGTCGATGGGCGCATCGACGGAGACTTCACCAGCGACGCCGCGGCGGTTCTCGACACCCGTGAAACGTCCGGCCAGGATGCGGCGGCGAGCCTCCACGGTGAGTTCTCATTCGCAATCTGGAATGCTGCGACGCGTGAGCTCTTCTGCGCCCGCGATGCGATCGGGATCAAGCCGCTCTACTATGCGCAACTCGGATCCCGGCTG
>JBKJVD010000217.1:0-5179 GCA_046590585.1 Thermoanaerobaculia bacterium
GCCCTTCCCTTCATCGCCTACACTTCGAGCTACGTCTCTGACTCGGACGAGAAGCTGAGCCTCGATCTTGGCGCTGACTGCTACCTGCGCAAACCAGCGTCCGTCGAGGATCTCGTCAGGTGCATCGCGGAGGCGCTCGCCAATCCGGGGCGACGCCCGGTCATCGACATCGACACGACCGACGTCCTGAAGGAATACAGCGAGCGACTCGTCGACAAGCTTGAAGAGAGGAACGCCCGCCTCGCAGAGGTCGCCGAGCAGATGAAACTACAGGCGACCGCACTACGAGAGACGCTGGCGCAATTGCGGGAAATGCTCGAACACAGCCCGGCGGTCATCTATACGCTCGCCGTGAGCGGTACGGAAATCATCCCCGGGCTCGCCAGCAATAACATCGAGCGTGTTCTCGGGTTTTCGGCGACTGAGACGTTCGTCCCGGGGTGGTGGGTCGCGCATGTACACCCGGACGATCTTGCAATAGCCCATGCAAGGGTCCCGCAGACACTCGAGCATGGGGTGAGCCGCGCCGAGTATCGCCTTCGCCACAAGGACGGGGCGTACCGGTGGGTGGACGATACTCTCCGCCTGGTGCAGGTGGCGGAGGGAGGCCGAATTGAACTGTCGGGTGTGTGGACCGACGTCACAGATCGGAAAGTTGCCGAGAATGAGTTGCACGAGAGTGAGCGCCGCTCCCGGGAGATGCTCGACAACCTCGACCTTGCGGCCGTGATGCTCGACGGTGGCGGGCTGGTGACCTACTGCAATGACTACCTGCTTCAGCTTTGCGGCTGGGAGCGTGAGGAACTGCTCGGGCAGGACTGGTTCGAAGTCTCGGTCCCTGCAGCCCAGTCTGCCGAAATGCGCAACGCCTTCTCCGCGCTGCTCGCGGGCAATCCGGAGGCGTGGCATCACACGAATGAGATCGTCACGCGAGCGGGCGACCGCCGGTTGCTGCACTGGAACAACTCCCCCCTGCGCTCACCGTCGGGAGCGATCGTGGGAACCGCGAGCATCGGAGAGGACGTCACCAATCGCACCCTCGCCGAGCGGGAATTGATCCGCAGCGAAGAGCAGCTGCGCATCCTCATCGAGGCCTCGAACGATGCGGTGTTCGAGTTCGATGTGAAGTCTGGCGATGCGCAATGGTCCGATCGAGCCTATGCGATGATCGGCTATTCCCCCGCGACGATGAGCGCGTCGTACGACAATTTTCGATCGCTGCTCCATCCGGATGATCGCCAGATCTTCCGGGATGCCCTGAAGGGACATCTCGAACGGGGCGAGCCCTATCAGGTCAGGCTCCGGCTTCGGCACAGCAGCGGATCGTACGTCACGATTTTCACCCGCGGTCAACTGCAGCGGGACAGCGGTCGACTGATCGGCGTCTTCACTGATCTCTCGGTGGTCGAGCAGGCCGAAGCGCAGATTCGCGAACAGGCCGCCCTCATCGATCAGGCTCATGATGCGATCGTCGTGCGTGATCTCGAAGATCGAGTCACATTCTGGAGCAAAGGCGCAGAGCGCCTTTATGGCTGGCCCGCCAGTCATGCCCTGGGTCGCCGCCTCAGCGAACTTCTGCACATTGACGAGAAGCGTTTCAAGCAGGCGAAACATGAAGTTCTTCAGTGTGGGTCTTTAACTGGCCAGGTGGAGAAGACCACCGCCTCGGGCAGGGTGGTCATCGCCGACTGCCGCTGGACGCTCCTCGTCGATGATGAGGGAAAGCCGAACGCCATCCTGACCTTCGACACCGACATCACCGAGCAGAAGAAAGCCGAACGCCAGCTCGAAGAGAGCGAGATGCGATACAGGATGCTGTTCGATCGTAACCCACACCCCTCCTGGGTCTATGACAGCGAAACCCTGGCCTTCCTGGCGGTGAATGAATCCGCCATCCGTCACTACGGTTACTCACGGGAAGAATTTCTCGGGATGACGATCCGGGACATCCGTCCGCCGCAGGAAGTCGCAGAGTTGCTTCGCGCTCTCAATGACGGCGAGAGTGAAGTAGCCAGGGTGTACGGCGTCTTCATCCATCAGAAGAAAGACGGCAGCCGGATCGACGTGGAGATCGCAAGCAGCGAAATCAATTTCCTCGGCCGCCCGGCAGGCCTGGTCCTGGCGAACGACGTCACCGAGCGACGCCGCAACGAGCAGCAGTCCCTCCGCGCACAACGCCTCGAGAGCCTCGGCACTCTGGCAGGTGGAATCGCGCACGACCTGAACAACCTGCTCATGCCGATCCTCATGGGAGTGACTCTTCTCCGCCGACTCGAACCGGACGCGCGTGCTGCCAAGACCATCGACAACATCGAGAGCAGTGTCAAACGCGGTACGGATCTCGTCAAGCGCGTCCTGCTCTTTGCCAGCGGCACCGCAGGCGAACGGAAAGTTGTCGATCTGCGCGCCGTCGTTGCGGAAGTGCAGGCATTCGCCGAGAGCAGTTTCCCAAAGAACATCACAATCGCGGCGACGATGCCGGAATCCCTCGATGCTGTCATGGGGGATGAGACGCAGCTGACGCAGGTATTGCTGAACCTCTGCGTCAACGCACGCGACGCCATGCCAGAGGGCGGCCGGCTGACGATTGCCGCGGTGAATTCGGAGATCGACGATGCACGGGCCAGAAGACACAGCCGCCCCGCCGGCCACTATGTTGCTCTCGAAGTCAGCGACGAAGGGACCGGCATCCCCGCTTCCGTGATCGATCGGATTTTCGAACCATTTTTCACCACCAAGGGAGTTGGCATCGGCACCGGCCTCGGGCTTTCCACCGTGCAGGGCGTGCTGAACAGCCAGGGAGGCTTCATCGAAGTCTCGAGCGAGGTGGGAAGCGGCACCAGGTTCTGCATCCATCTGCCCGCTCATGCGCACGTACCCGCAGCGACGCCCTGTGCGGTCGATGACCTCACGCTGCCGCGCGGCCATGGGGAACTGATTCTCGTCGTCGATGACGAACCACCCATCCGAAGCATCACCAGACAGACCCTCGAAGCGTTCGGGTACACGGTGATCACGGCAGGTGATGGTGCTGAGGCGCTGCGTCTGTATGCCGAGAGCACGACCAAAATTGCTGCGGTGCTGACGGACATGATGATGCCGGGAATCGATGGTGCCGCCCTGATTCCGGCTCTTCGCAGGATCAACACCAGCGTGAGGATCATCGCGATGAGCGGCCAGGGCGGACACACACCGATTCCCGATCCCGTCACTGGCCGGCCGACGGCCTTTCTTCCCAAACCTTACAGCGCCGAAGTACTGTTACGCACACTGGCGGCTGTGCTCGACCCGGCGCTCCATCGAGTCACTGCGGCCTAGACGGGGTCAGTCGTTCGCCGGGGGTTCTCAAAAGCTGATGACGGCACGCGCGGCTCCCCTGACCCCTGAAATCGTGAAACAGTTCTTTTGATCCTCACCCCCCTCTGTCACGATTCGCGAAAGAGGAGACTCTCATGCGTACCAATTCCCCGAATCCCGATGGCCCGGTCGTTCGTGCCGAACCTCAATCGCTTCGTGCCCGCACCCTGACGGCTTCGCTGACCGTGAACGATCTGCATAAGAGTCTGACCTGGTATCGAGATGTAGTCGGGTTCACCGTCGACCGGCAGCATGAGCGCGAAGGGAGGCTCGTTATGGTGACCTTGAAAGCCGGAACGGTACGTCTGCTGATCAATCAGGACGATGGCGCCCGCGGATTGGACCGGGTCAAGGGAACGGGATTCTCGCTGCAGTTATCGACGGAACAGAACATCGACGAACTCGCGGCCCGAATCCGGAACCGCGGGGGTGTCATCGATTCGGAGCCTGCTGAGATGCCCTGGGGCGCGCGCATGTTCCGGCTCTCTGACCCGGACGGCTTCAAGCTCACGATTTCGTCGATCGTTGGTGAGGCGTAGGTCCTCGGAGTTCCTCGGGTTCCTCGGCGTTCATCGTTTAGCGGGTCGCTGTAGGATGCCGTCATGGCGGTCAACGTCCGGACGGTGGCACTCACTCTGTTGTCCCTGATCGCATTTGCGTCTAACTCGTTGCTGACGCGCCTCGCGCTGGGCGCACATGAGATCGACGCAGCGACCTTCACGGCGATCCGGCTCATTTCGGGCGCACTCGTCCTCGCCGTAATGGTTCGAGCGCGGGCGGGCAACTGGACTCCTCTGGCCGGTCGCAGCATCGTGCGCCCGCTCGCGCTCTTCGCTTACGCGGCGCCATTCTCCTTTGCCTATCTTCGGATTGGCGCGGCCACCGGCGCGCTCGTGCTCTTCGGTGTGGTGCAGTTGACGATGATCGGCTACGCGCTGATCAAGGGCGAACGCCCATCGATCCTGACGTGGACAGGAATCGTGCTGGCAACCAGCGGCATCGCGATCCTAGGCGCCCCTTCTGTCGCGCGGCCGGATCCGCGCGGTCTCATCCTCATGGCCGTCGCGGGGGTGTCGTGGGGAATCTATTCACTCGCTGGACGCACGACTCCTGATCCGCTGGCGGCAACTGCACGCAGCTTTCTCTGGAGTGCTCCGCTTGCGCTCGCCGTCAGCGTGGCGACGCATTCATCAATCGCGGCGAGCAATCGAGGTGTCTTCCTTGCACTGATCTCTGGTGCGGTGACATCGGGACTCGGCTACGCGATCTGGTACCGCACCCTCCCCCGCCTCACGGTCACGCAAGCGGCGGTCGCGCAACTGACCGTCCCGATCATCGCAGCGGTGGCCGCCGCAGGGTTGCTCGATGAACCGCTGAGTGCGCGACTCGTGACTGCTGGTGTGACCATCCTGAGCGGTGTTGGGCTGGTGCTTGTGGCGCGTAACAGCGGTCAGGGGTCAGAGGTCAGGAAAACCTAGGGCATCGCCGAGGAAAGTGCGGCTCGAAGAAGCGCAGAAGCAGGGATGGTTCTGAAAACAGGGGTCAGGTGTTGGGGGTCAGAGATCAGCGAGATGCGGTCTGGATATATCCTTCCGCCACTATTCGACTGCTCTAGTCTGACAGGCGGATTCAGTCAGGCTCCTTCCGGGTTTTCAGTGGGCGAATCGAGGCAAGGACGGTTGGAGCGCGCTGGTTCGACGTCATCCTGAGTCAATGAACCGCGCTTTCGCGGCGACTGAGGGTAAGAAACTGGTGGCGCGGCAGCGCGCCAGAGTTCCCCAAGTTCCCCCTCTCCCAGCAGGCTTCTTTGCTGGGAGAGGGT
>JBKJVD010000117.1:0-27478 GCA_046590585.1 Thermoanaerobaculia bacterium
CGGCGTCATCCGCCGTGAGTTTCGACGGAGCCACCGAGCACAAGCCACTCACTCAGGAAGGAACCATTCTCGGGACGTTCCAGTACATGGCGCCCGAGCAACTCGCGGGTGAGGAAGCCGATGCTCGCACCGATATCTTCGCGTTCGGCGCGCTGCTGTATGAGTTGGCCACCGGACGTCGCGCCTTCGAAGGAAAGACCAGGACGAGCCTCATCGCCGCAATCGTGGCGTCCCAGCCTGCGGCGATCTCGTCGGTCGCATCGATGAGTCCTCCCGCACTCGATCATGTCGTGCGCAAGTGCCTGGAGAAAGATCCGGACGATCGATGGCAGTCGGCGCACGACGTCATGTCGGAGCTGCAGTGGATTGGCGAGGCCGGATCTCAGGCCGGCGTTGCGGCCCCGGTCACAATCCGGAGAAAGAATCGCGAGAGGTTGGCGTGGATCGCAGCCGCGGTAGCGATCGCTGTTGCAAGTCTACTGGGAGTACAGAGGCTGCGGACAAGGCAGTCAGGCGCGGTCTATAGCTTCACCGTGCCGCGCGCCGACGGTCCGTACTCGATGGCTGGCCCCGCGGGTGTCTCCCCCGACGGAAAACTTCTCGCCTTCGTGGCACGAGCCGGGGAGGACAAGCCCAACCAGATTTATGTGAGGAGCGTGGCATCGTTTGACGTCCGTGTTCTCGCGGGAACAGACGACGCGAACTCCGTGCAATGGTCGACGGACAGCCGGTCGATCGTTTTTGTTTCGGCCGGCAAGCTGAAGTTAGTCGACGTCGACGGCGGATCGCCGCGATCCGTGGCGGACGCGAAAGACGTATATGGCGTCGCGATGAACGGCGACGGCGTCATTCTCCTCGGAGGCACCTCCGGAATCCGGCGAGTCTCCGCGAAAAACGGATCCGTCGAACCGATCACCACCCTCGACAAAGCCCGGCACGAGGCGGCGCACTTAACTCCGACGTTTCTTCCGGACGGGAAGCATTTCCTTTTCAGCTCTCTGGTCCGCGATCCCTCGAGGCAGGAGCAACCGCACAACCTCTATGCCGGAACGCTCGACTCCCGGAAGATCACGCTGGTTGGCGAGATACCGTCCCAGGTCTCATATGTCGATCCAGGCTATCTCGTCTTCGTTCGCGACGGCACGCTCATGGCGATTCGCTTCGATGCCGGTTCGCTCCAGATGAAAGGCGATCCGGAGCCGATCGCCGACGGGGTCTTCTACTTCAAACCCACCGGGGGTGCGACGTTTTCTGCTTCGCGCAACGGTGTGGTGACGTATCGAAGCGCGTTCGGCTCCCAGTCGCTCGTGTGGGTGGACCGCGCCGGGCGCAGAAGCGGGTCCGTCGGCCCGGTCGCGAAGATCGATGATTTGCGCATCGCTCCGGACGGAATGACGTTCGCGGCGGTCATCATCGACCCGAAGATCGGGACCGGCGATCTCTGGAGCTACTCCACAAAGAGAGAGGCCAGCTCGAGACTCACGGTCGACCCCGGGTACGAAGCGAGGCCGGTGTTCACAGCCGATGGAAAGCGATTGCTGTACGCAGGCGACCGGCTCGGTGTTCCAGACATTTTCATCAAACAGATTGGATCGGCCGAGGCCGACCGGGCAGTCATTGTGGGGCCGGGAGAACAGTACCCGAATGACGTGTCGCCCGATGGACGCTTCCTCCTGTACTCGAGCAACGACTACTCCGGCAACCAGGACGACCTCCTCTTTGTGCCGCTCGACGGAGGCGGCAAACCGGTGCCATTCGTGAGCACGCCGTTTGTGGAGATCGAGGGTCGATTCTCACCCGATGGAAAGTGGGTCGCCTACGCGTCGAACGAATCGGGGAACTTCCAGATCTACATCAAGCCATTCCCGGGCCCGGGAGAGGCGCGCCAGATCTCAACGAAGGGAGGCGAGCAGCCGCAATGGTCTCCCGACGGCAGGACGCTCTATTTCCGGTCTAGAAACACACTCTTCGCCGCCGACGTCAGCTCGCCAGAAGCCGAGCCGCAGCTCTTGTTCGAGAGCCAGCAACGCTTCGGCTCGTTCGAGGTTGCGCGCGATGGCGAGCGCTTTCTCATGAGCATGGATGACGTGGTTGCTACGCAGACGCCGACCCGCGTCATCGTCAACTGGCCCGAGTTGCTGCGCCAGCGCGCCGCGAAGCGAAATTCAGATTCGCGCTCCGAATGACCCTCTAGCACGGCAGCAATGATTCAGCGGCCCGTCTTCATGCACCCGTTGAGCAGACATTCGAGCGAGCAGTGCTCAACGCCACGATGCCCCGCCCTCGACTGTGCGCCGGCGTCATCGCTCGTGCTCGTCCCTACTCGAGCGAGCAGTAAATTGCCTTCGCATCAGTGACCCCGGGATGAGCGTCCCATCGGTCACGTGTCTGGAGGTAGACGGAGTGCGATCGTGCCTTCGATCTGGATCCAGTGATGTACTGAACCTCACCTCCGATCGGCACGTACAAGCCGACGAACTTAGAGTCTGCGAGCATGCCGCCGTCGAACTCGATCGCAGCAGTTGTCTGGTCGTATGACCATGTTCCGCCAGCTCCGCGATCCGTTTCGTACGGCCCGTCGGCAAGCGTGATCTGCATGATGTAGATCGGGTTCGACGGATTGCCGTACGTACGACACCCGTACGCTCCGAGAGGCGGGCGCTGCCCGCTGGTTGCCGAGCCCACCGAAGGCGATGTTGCTGCGCCAGCTACGGCGCCGCCGCCGTCCGGGTCATCGTCGTCGACTGCAGTCGATGTTGCGCTTCTCCCCGCCCGTTCAGCGTCCCCGTTGCTCGCCGGACCCTGCTGCTTAGCATGCCTCTCGCGCTCTTCGATGAACGTCGTGACTTTCCGTTTGAGCATCGGGTAGCCGATTGCGACGAGCAGTCCCATGATGATGATGCCGGCGACGGCGATGCATCCACAACCGGCGAGAATCCAGACAAGTGGCGAGCGTTTCGGCTCGAGGGCTGGCGGCGGCGGGTAACTCGTCATGTTTTTGTCCTCGCTCTGATTTTCCGAACTGAAGCGGCACGTTCACATTCGACTTCGATCGTTGGGTGATCGTCGAATCGATTCCTGCATTACGAATCGTTGGAGTTGCAGGCAACGTCCGCCTGAATGAGATCGAAAGGGTATCGCAGCGTCGCCTTCAGACTCACAGTGGGTCAATCCGAGCGTGAGGCTGCCGACAGCAGCGTACCGCTCACACGGCTGAACTCCAGCGCAATCGAGGCCAGCAATTCGATCGTCCGTTCGTCGCGATCGCGTTCGACGCGACTGTACAACTCGATGATCCCCGTTACGGCCGGGTCGACGAACATCGGCACGGCGACGACGCATCTCACCAGATCGCGGATCGCTCCGCGGAGCCGCGGAAAATTGTCATCTCGGATCACGTTCGGAATCCACTCAGGGGTGAGGTGCAGCCAGGTTCGTCCCGGCATCCCTTCACCCTGCCTGAAACTCTGCCCTCGGGTTTGTTCTTCGAAAAGGCTCATGTCGACGGTGGCGCCGAAGAACGCGCAGTGCAGTCTTCCATCGGTGCCGCTGAGCCAGAGCGCGGTCCCTACGAAGTCGAGTGCAGAGGCGACTTCAAGGAGTGCCGCGCCAGCGGTGGCGACGTCGAGTGCAGCTTCTACCCGCCCACGGAACGTTGCCAGTACTCTGTGTTCGATTTCATCGCGTTGATTCGAGTCGGCATTCCACCAGGTCATGTCGGCGGACATGATATGGGATGTTGCGCCGAAGGCCGTTTCTCACCGCACGAGCGGGTGGCTCGTGGGCGTCTCGCCTGCGTGAAAGCCCGCTCTGGGAAGCCATCGTCAACCATACGCCGCGCAGCAAACCCGTATCCCATGCATGCTCGATGACCGTCCCGGCAGTGCGAAGCCATGAGTTGCATGCTGCCGTCGATCCGTTGCGTTCCTGGTGAACACGCTGCGTTTTCGGTACGCCTCGCTTCACGAATTGGACGGATCACTGCCACATTCCTCGACCGTTCACGACGTTGTCGCGGTCAAGACCGAACTTCTCACGAGCGGCCACCTCCCGTGAAGACGGTCGCTTTCCTGTTGAGTAGAGGCACGGGTTCAGCTAGCCTGTTCACGCCCCAAAAAAATCGAAGGAGAATCTCCCACCGATGAAGACATCGATGTTTTTCTGTTTGTCTGCCTGCTTTCTACTGACAACCTCGCTGTTTGCTCAAAGCGTCCACGACGTGCTCGATCTCACCGGCACCCCCGATCTGATCGTTCGCGGCGACACGCTCGGTCAGCAGTGGGTGGTACGCGACGAGAACCTTCCCGCCACATACTGCAGCGTCGAAGAGGGTCACGTCACACCGGGAGTTCGCAAGATCGTCCGATTCACCGTCATGACCCCCAACATCGGCGACGCCGACCTCTTCCTCGGCGATCCCATCGCCCATGTCGCCGCCAATGACGGGTTGTATGAATTCGCCGAGTGCCACCATCACTATCACTTCAAGCATTACGCGACCTATCAGCTGATCGATCCCCGCACCGGCTACATCTGGAAAGCCGCCAAGCGAGGATTCTGCATGCTCGACACCGACCCCAACCCGGCCTGGATGGGGACTCCACCCAAGGACAGCCAATTCAAGAACTGCGGCACGTTGACCGCGGCCGGGTACCAGGGAATCAGCGCCGGTTGGACCGACACCTATCGCTTCACCCTCGGCGGTCAATACTTCGTCCTCGATGGTGGCGACGGACAGCCGCCCGTGCCAGCGGGAAGCTACGTGTTGCGGATCATCGTCAATCCGCCCTACGCTCCTGACAAGAAGGGCAACTGTCCCCGCGTCAAGGATTCGGCCACGGGCGAATGTCACCAGTTCGCCGAGTCGAACTACGCCAATAACACCGCCGATGCGGTGATCAACATTCCCGATCATCCTGGTCGCCAGGGAGTCGGCCCGCTGAACAACACCACCTCTCTCGACTACGAGCCGGCTGACCACCAATAGGCCCCCTCTGCCAACCCAGCGAGTTAGATGACTCGCACCCGTGCGTCGAACGATGTACGGGTGCGAGTCGTTTTCGGCCGTTTCCGCAGAAGACCTCCGATCACCACCGACGGCGCGCTTTCGTGTAAGTGCACCAAACGGAACAACGGTCTGGACCAACGCTCTCGCCTGATGCGAAGCGCGACGACCTCACCAGCGGAACGAGCGAAGTCGTCGTGCGAGCAGAACGGGACCTGCTCCCTACGTCGGTCCCCGCTCCCTGGCGCCGACAAAGACCGCATCGTGAACATGGGCTCGCGCATTCCTGGCGAATCACGGTTGCGTGACTCTCGACATCAGCGGCTTGTGATTGAGGTACGGTTGCGCACGCAACCCATCCCATGCAACGGGGTCCAAAAAAGAAATCCATGCGCCCTCTACCGAAAGAGTACGATCGAGCTACTCCGACTCGGAGAGTGAACAATTAGAGCTCCAGCGCAACGATAGGAAGCAACGGTGACGAAGCCTCGATTGGCCAGAGTCTCGACCTTCTGGACGGCACTCCTTCTCGCATTCGTAAGTGCCTCGTCCGCGTCTGCTCTTCCCAACCTGACTCCCTACCGACCTTCGGGGTGGTCGGACAAGATCGTGGTCTCCAACGCGGCGCAGACGAACAGCGACACGACTCTGACTCCGACGGACACCTTGTACGTCGACTCGGCGGTGATCAACAACGGAAGCTCCGCAGCGACAGCGCGCTTTTTCACGCAGATTTACGTGGATGGGTCGCTGCGCACTTCCTGGTACCTGGATCCGCCGCTCGATCCGGAGTTCTATGCCTATTTCGAGGACTACTCGATCGGCTCGCTGCCCGCGGGGACCCACACGATCCGCATCAAGACCGACTCGACCGGCGTCATCGCCGAGAGCAACGAGAGAGACAACGAGTACACGAAGACCATCGTGGTCACGGGAGCCCAACCTTGCACTCCCGGGCCCGATCATCTTTGCCTGAATGACGGCAGATTCAAGGCCCAGGTCAACTGGCGAGTTCCCTCGCAGGGTACGAGCGGCATCGGAACGGCTGTGTCGCTGACCTCCGATACCGGGTACTTCTGGTTCTTCAACGACACCAATGTGGAACTGGTAATCAAAGTTCTTGACGGAAGAGGGTTCAACGGGAAGTTCTGGGTCTTTTACGGCGCCCTTTCCGACGTCGAGTACACCATGACCGTGACGGACACGGCGACGGGCTCCGTCAAATCCTATTTCAATCCGCAGGGGCGTATCGCGAGCGTGGCAGACACCTCGGCGTTCGGTTCGTCGGGCGGTGCCTTCACCTCCTCGGTCGCGAATCTACCGGACGGTGAACCTCCCATTTCGGCGCCGGCCGATGGAAGCGGCGTTGCGGTCCGTGATCTGTTCGACGCGAGCGCGGAGCAGCCATGGGGCATTTCTCCCGCCGCCGACTCGCTCGTAGCGGCAGAGGCTTCGGCGCCGTGCGTCCCCAGCTCCGCCGTCCTCTGCCTGAACGGCAACCGCTTCGCGGTTCAGGTGGCCTGGCGGGTCCCTTCGCAGGGCACGAGCGGCATCGCGACTGCTGTGCCGCTGACGGGCGACACCGGCTACTTCTGGTTCTTCAGCAACACCAACGTCGAACTCGTGATCAAGGTGTTGGATGGAAGGCCCGTCAACGGCAAGTTCTGGGTTTTTTACGGAGCGCTCTCCGACGTGGAGTACAGGATCCGCCTCACCGACACCGCGACGGGCGTTGCCAGAACCTATTTCAACCCAAGCAGCCGGCTCGCGAGCGTCGCCGATACCGCCGCGTTTTCGCCTGCGCCACTGACATCGCTCGAAACGACCAGCCAGACGATTCCGCGCGGCCGCGGTGGCGCTCTCACGCTCCCCAGCGGAAGTCGTGTTTCAGTTCCGACCGGGACCTTCGCGACTGATCAGGCGGTCACGCTATCCCGTCTGCCGTTGTCTGAAACAACCCAACAGGACTACTTCGATACCACGGCACTTCTCGACGCAGGGCCCCCGGCGAACGAAATCTTCGTCGTGGATACGGGCTTCGCGGCGACCCAGGCGGAGGTGTCGCTTTCCGTGAAGATTCCGGAGGATTTTCTGAACTCCCTGGGCCGGTCCTACATGCCCCAGCTCTTCGTGAAGGCTTTCTGGCAGGACGACCAGGAGTCTCTCGACCCCTTTGAGCCCGTCAGTTCTCATTTCGATCCGCTGACCAGAACACTGACAGCCGTCGTGCCGGACTGGGGCTTCGTGAACGTTCGCAATCCGCAAGGCACATACGAATGCATAGTGCTGGTCGGCAGCTTGCCAGCCAGTTCTCCCGCTTCGGCCCCGCGTATCACCGATCTCGATTCGGAGCCGTGTACCACGAATCTCTATTCGCCTATCAGGGGTCTCACGCCGGCGGCATTGCGAATCAGCAGCAACTTTGGTCGCAGATACCATCCTCTCGCGAAGAAATACCTGGGCCATGCCGGTGCTGACATCGCTGTTCCCACCGGCACTGAAATCGTTGCCGCACAGTCGGGTTGGATCATCTTTATCGGCTTTAACGACAACGGAACTACCGGCTACGGCCAGTATGTCATCGTCGAGCACGATGACGGGTCGCGGTCGACTTACGCGCACCTGAAGACGGGAACAATCAAGGAGGCCGACGACAGGGGGATTTGCTATCCCGAGGCACCCTGCTCGTCGCTGCGGAGCTCCTGCAAGTTTCAGCCAATCTCTGCTGCGACCTGCGGGCTCTGGCTTCCGAAGGGCAAGATTCCCGTGGAGGGCGGTAAGACTTTGATTGGTCTGTCAGATAGCACTGGTCGTGTCACGCGTGCCCACCTTCACTTCGAATACGAGACGAAGAAGGACAAGAAATTAGTCGACCCTGTTCCGTGCGTCACTCTGCTTCCGCCAGGCGGTTCTCCGCTGCTCACGCTGACGAAGTTGGGGAACGGATTCGGCGCTGTCGCCTCTTCGCCCCCGGGCATTGTGTGCGGACCGAACTGCTCGGTTGTAACTAAGTCATTCCCAACAGGGACCGAGGTGACGCTTTCGGCTGTCGAGGAATCGGGTTCGCGATTCGATCGGTGGTCCGGGTGCGGTCCACTGGGGCCGAACTCCTGCGTCGTGACCATGACCAGCGACATTGCGGTCACCGCCAGTTTCTCGAGAGTGAGCGGCGCCTGCACTTATTCGATCGGTTCCCCGCCGGCCCGGACCTTTGAGTCGAGCGGCGGCACCGGGTCAGTCAGTGTGACGACAGCTGGCGGGTGTCCCTGGACGGCAAAGGTCCACAACGACAGTGTCAGTTGGATCACGATTACCTCGGGCACCAGCGGCAGTGGCAACGGCACGGTAGGTTACTCCGTGGCCACGAACGCGAGCACCAGCCAGCGGACGGGAACGATGACCATCGCGGGACTGACCTTCACCGTGACGGAGGCTGGCACCGCGATTCAGCCACCTCCCCCGCCGCCTGCTTCAAGTGGCACCTTTGTGGGCAGCTTCACGGGGTTCGTTACCGACACAGTGTCGTTTCCGGGGTGCTCGTTCCGCGACACTGTAAACGCTACTACGATCACAGCCAACGTGACAGGTGGCAGCGGAACTCTTATCGATCCCTTTGACGGGACCTTCGAAGCAGGAGGTTTTTTTGCGATCTCTGTACTCACTGGCGCTGAACTGGATTGCCACGGGGACACGATTCCCTTCTCCCTGTCAGGCCCGATAACAGGCTCGTTCGGAAAGATCGAGGTTTACATTCGAGCCACTGTCCGTGACTCCCCCGTCACTCTCAACGTTACGAATGGTGTGATCAGCGGGAACACCCTGACGGGAAACATACGAATCGACCTTGGCTTTGGTCCTCCACCGATTCAGGGCACCTTGACCCTGACGAGGCAGTGAGGGATGTTCGCAGCCGGGTAGAGGCGACACTGTCAGG
This sequence comes from Thermoanaerobaculia bacterium, assembly GCA_046590585.1. Taxonomy (GTDB): domain Bacteria; phylum Acidobacteriota; class Thermoanaerobaculia; order Gp7-AA8; family Gp7-AA8; genus JBKJVD01. Next base: position 8,940 of record JBKJVD010000117.1, read on the forward strand.
GTGCACGCTCGACTGATATCGTTTCGAGGGACCCTACCGCTCACGTGACCCACCCATCGCTGCAACGTCTCGACCATCGTCCGTGGCCGCTTCCGGACGCGCCCTGGACCTGGCGCCAGAGTTGGCGCGATCTGCTGTTTGTTCACTGGCCGGTTGACGCTTCCCTCTTGCGACCTCTGGTGCCGCGACCCTTGAACCTGCAGCAATTCGAGGGAAGCGCGTGGATCGGGCTTGTCCCATTCCGGATGGCGGGAGTCATGCGACGACCGTTTCCCGATCTTCCGTGGATCTCGGCGTTCCCCGAGCTGAATGTTCGCCTGTACGTCGAGCATGACGGGAAGCCCGGCGTGTGGTTCCTGAGCCTGGACGCGACGAACCCGATGGCTGTGTGGGCGGCCAGACGCTATTTCCATCTCCCCTACTACCAGGCTCGCATCGCCATCCGAACCGCTGCGGACGGCATTCAATTCAGCGCCCGACGCGAGGACGGAGGGCCAGTCTTCGAAGCATCCTATCGGCCCACATCAGCGGTGTACGAGAGCGAGCCCGGCACCCTCGAGCATTGGCTGACAGAGCGATATTGCCTCTATGCGCAGGCGCCTGACGGATCCATCTGGCGAAACGATGTGCATCACGCGCCGTGGCCGCTGCAGGCGGCAGAGGCGAAGATCCTGCAGAACTCATACTTACCGATGGCCGGCCGAAATCTCGCCGACAGTCCGGCGCACCTTCTGTTTGCGAAGAGGATCGATGTGATCGTCTGGAACGCGACCCGGGTCGCCTGACTTACCGGACGACCGATATCTGGCGCGGCGCCCGGGGCAGTTGGAAACTCACACTCTCGTGAAACTCTCTTTGTGGAAATGGCGTCAGGCGTACCATGGGCATGCGATGCGACGAGATTCCATCGACCGGTTTCGACTGATCAAGCAGCTCGGAAGCGGTGCGTTCGGAGTCGTTTGGGAAGCGTACGACGAGTACCGCAACCGCACGGTCGCTCTCAAGATCCTCGCGCACATCAAGCCCGACTCGCTCTATCGCTTCAAGCAGGAGTTCCGGATTCTTTCCGAGCTCCGCCACCGGAACCTGGTGAGCCTCTATGAGCTCCTCGCGGTCGGCGAGATGTGGATGTTCTCGATGGAGATCGTTCATGGTGCCGATCTGCTCGAGCATCTGGCGATGAGCGAGATTCAGCAGGCGCTCCTCTGGCAGCAGATGCCGACCATCGAGACCGCCAGCGAGCTCGAAGACATCGAGATCGTCGCCGATCAGCCGCGCCTGGCAGTTACACCGCTTTATTCGGCGCAGGTTCGCGAGACGTTCCGACAGCTCGCCACCGGAATTGCCGTCCTGCACGCCAAAGACATCATCCACCGCGACATCAAGCCAGCGAACGTGCTGATCACCATCGAAGGGCGTGTCGTTCTACTCGACTTCGGTCTCGTGGTCGAGCTCTCCGCCGACAGCTTTGACGATCCGGCTCAGATCATCGGCTCGCCGGGATACATGAGTCCCGAACAGATGATGGGCCGCTCTCCCGCCGCTGCAAGCGACTGGTACAGCGTGGGCGTCGTTCTTTTTCAGGCTCTCACTGGAACGCTTCCCTTCGGCGGAAATGTATTGGATATCATCCGGCGGCAGCAAACGACCGTTGCGCCACTGGCATCGAGTATCGTCGCCGGGATCCCCGAGGATCTCGATGTGTTGTGCCGCGACCTTCTTCGTCGTGACCCCGACGATCGGCCGGGCGAGCGCGAGATCCTTCTTCGTTTCGGTGTCCCCGAGTTCGGAGGAAGGCTGGATGAACGGACGCGGAAGCGCGCCAGCTTTCTCTTCGGCCGCGATCGAGAGATCGCCAAGTTGCAGGAGATGGCGCAGTCGAATTCCGGTCCGCGCAGCAGTCTCGTGCACGGCAGCCCCGGAATCGGCAAGACCGCGGTCCTCGACTTCTTTCTGCATGGAGTCCGTGATTCCGAGGAGGCCGTTCTCCTCGGCAGCCGGTGCTACGAGCGTGAATCGGTTCCATTCAAGACCATCGACGGACTCGTCGATTCACTCACGAGGTATCTCAAGCGCCAGTCCAGCGAGATCGTTCACGAGCTCGTCCCCCCGTGCGCGGTCAACCTCGCCCGCATCTTCCCCGTGCTGGGAACGATCGACCACATTCGCCGTCTCGAGCGCCAGGCTTCGGAAACCGATCCCTCACTCGACGATGCCTCCTCGGCTCTCGGCCAGATCCTGAGCGCAATTGCCCAGAGGCATCTTCTGATCGTCGTCCTCGAGGATATCCAATGGGGTGATTACGCCAGCGCGCTAATGATGAATCGAGCTCTGCGCGAGCTCGACGAGTCGTGCAACTATTTCTCTGTCTCATGTCATCGAACCGAGGATGCGCCAACGAGTCTCTTCCTGCAGACCTTTAGTCCGCCCTTTGCGATGGAGGCGCTGCCAATTTGCGAGTTACGGGAGGAGGAGAGCGCCGGTCTCGCCGAGCGGTTGCTGACCGACATTCCGGATCACCACTCATTGATCGCGCCTCTCGTCGCCGCGGCGAAGGGGAATCCTCTCCTGATGGAAATGCTCGTGGACAACATCCACGCCTCGATGCGGCCCCTGTCGTGCGCTCCGCGGCTCCTCGATACGCTCGCTGACCTGCTCGCGGGCCAGTCGGTGGCGGCGCGGCGGCTGTTCGAAGTCGTGCTCGTCGCCGATGCGCCGATCGAGTCTCAGGCGGCGCTACGCGCCGCGGGCATCTTCGAAGGCGATGAGCCGTTGCGCGCGCTCAGCCGCGCGCGGCTGGTGCGCTCGCGCTGGACCGGAAACCTCGAGGAGCTGATGATCTTCCACCCCCTCATCTACTCGACGCTCCGTCCAACGATCGATCCCACCGCTGTCGCTGCAATACGCAGCGACAGCGAGGCCGCGCTCCGAGAGTAGAACAGTCAGAGCGCCGGCGGTTGACTCTTCTCGACTCGCTACACTCTGATCGCGTGGCTGACGAAGACCTGACGTCGCCGCTGGCCGGAAACGAGGGTCTGCTTTCGTTGAACAAGTCGTGCTCGCCCGCGCTCTTCCTAAAAAAGAAGATGCGACCATGCGCCTGTTCTGACTCGGCAGCCTCGCGTCAGGAATTCGCTTGCGAAAGTCCCGTAGCTTCGAATCGAACTTGCGGTGGAAGCTCAGCCCTTCCCTGCAATCCACAGACACCCCGAAGTGTCCACATGCCGTCGCGCAGTTCCGCGGTGACCTGGGCCCGCGTCAACCCGGTCCGTTCCGCGATCTGCTGCGGATTAAGGCCACCAAAATACGCGAGCTCGAGAACCGTGCGCTGCATCCGGGGCAGGCCCGCCAGCGGTCCGGAGTCGGACTGCGAAGCGAGATCGCCGGCGTCCGGAATCGGCATCGCGGGCCTGGAACGAAGGCGTGCGATGGCGAGCGAATGCCCGAGGTCCAGCAGCCAGGAGGTGAGCGTTTCGCGCGAACGCTCGAACAGGTTCCGGTCGCGCCGCGCGCACTCGAAGGTCTCCTGCAGGCATTCCCGCGCATCGACTCCGTCGCCGAGGATTCGGACCATCAGTCCGTGAACGAGAGGGGCGTAGGTCGAATAAAGTTCGTCTAACGATTCGTCCTGAATGGAGGCAGGAACCGGGGTGACACTGGTGGTGATCGTCGTCTCCGGACCGCTGCCGCGCGTAGTGACCTGCGCCAGCAACCGTACCTGCGTGCCGTCGCGCCGGACCGCCACGAACTCATAGGACCGGGGTACGAATGTGGTCACGCTGCGCCGCATCCCGTAGGTCGAGAGGCGTGAGCGATCGCGATCGGCGACGACGCTGGCGACCGGTTTCCCCCGAAGTGAAGCGGCGGGATAGCCAAGGAGATCCGCGTATGCATCAGAGATCTCCACGATTCGCGACTCTCGCTCGATGAGGAACGCCCCTCGTGGTTCAGTCCGCTCCATGACGCTGGCTCCGTTTTCCATTGGTCTTCGGCTGCCTCTGAGGACCCATTTGCATCCCGATGACCAACCGTGGTCACTTCGTTGTCGAATTTCCACGACCGGCAGGTCAATTGCACAACAGATGGTGATGACGTCGTGGAAGCAGGCGACAGCCGCACCCGAGCGGCTTGCCGCGGTCCGCAGGACGAGCCTGCTAGACACCCCGCCGGAAGACTGCCTCGATCAGTTGACGCGGCTGGCCGCGGAACGGCTGCAGGCTCACGCCGCGTTTCTGTCACTGGTCGACGAGCACTCATCCTTCTACAAGAGCTGCTTCGGGTTCGGTGAGGCGCTGGAGACGTCGCGCCGCCTGACCGGCGAGACGTTCTGTCATCACGCTCTGGTTTCGGATGGCCTTCTGGTCATCGAAGACGCACGCAAGGATCCGAAGTACGCAAGCGTCCCCACCGTCAGCACGCTCGGCATCGTCGCCTACCTCGGCGTTCCGCTTCACTCCGCTGACGGTCATGCACTCGGAGCGTTCGCTCTCGTCGACCTCAAGCCGCGGCGATGGACGCAGCAGGACATCGCGACCGCCTGCCTCCTCGCCCGCGCCGCACTCCGCGAGATCGAGCTCCGTGCGGCCCCGATTCTCGAAGCACCGGCGGACACCGCGAAGCTGTCGCCAAGAGAGCGGGAGGTGATGTTGCGCATCGTGGCCGGGCAGCGCTTGAAGGAGATCGCCGGCGAACTGAAGGTGACGGAACAGACGGTCGCGACGCACCGGCAGCGGCTCCTCCGCAAGCTGAACCTCACCGACAATCGAGCCCTCTACCGCTACGCGCTGCGCAATGGTCTTCTCGACTGGGCCGATCCCGACGCGTAGCGCGCACTTCAGTCGGTGTGCGGCGAAAGGCTGAACGCAGACTGAACACAGTACCCGCAGCGTCATCGCGGTCTCAGGATCCTGTCGCGTAGTCCCTTTGGGGGCGGAGGCTGGCAGGAGTATCCTTCTACTCCTGCAACCATCGTGATTGCAGGAGTAGAAGGATACTCCTGCAACCATCGTGATTGCCCCCTCTTCAAAGCTCGGTCCGTACGAGATTTCCTCGCGCATAGGCGCCGGCGGAATGGGTGAGGTCTGGCGTGCGCGCGACACCCGCATCGGCCGCGACGTCGCCGTCAAGATTCTGCCGCCCGACTTCGCCGTGAACGCCGAGCGTCTCCGGCGCTTCGAACAGGAAGCGCGGTCAGCCGGCAGCCTCAATCATCCCAATCTCGTCACCATCCATGATCTCGGAACCTTCGAGGGCACGCCCTACATCGTGATGGAACTGCTCGAGGGGGAAACGCTGCGCGACCGCATCGGCACGGACTCGGGGCCGCGCATCCCGATCCGCAAGGCGATCGACATGGCGGTGCAGATCGCAAACGGGCTGGCCGCCGCACACGACAAAGGAATCGTCCACCGCGACCTCAAACCCGAGAACATCTTCATCACCCGCGACGGGCGAATGAAGATTCTCGATTTCGGTCTGGCAAAGCTCACGTCGGTCGAGAACGCCACGGACGACAGTCCCACCCAGCAGCGCGACACATCGCCCGGAGCAGTCATCGGCACCGTCGGCTACATGTCGCCCGAGCAGGTGCGCGGGCAGGACGTCGATCACCGCACCGACGTTTTCGCCTTCGGGGCAATCCTCTACGAGATTCTCACCGGCCGTCGGGCCTTCAAGCGAAATTCTTCGGTCGAGACGATGAATGCCATCCTCACCGAGGATCCCCCCGAGTCGGTTTCGTCGGGTCAGCATGTCTCGCCGGGCGTTGATCGAATCGTCCGCCGCTGTCTCGAGAAGAGTCGCGAAGAGCGGTTCCAATCGGCGCGAGACCTCGGGTTCGCGCTCGAGGCGGTCAACGGGAGCAACACCGGCGAGGCCATCGCCGCTGCCGCGACTCCACCACGCGCAAGGCGGAGACTCCTGGTCGCCTCGGGGGCCGCAGCTTTACTGATCGCTGCAGTTGCCGCGGTGGCGTTCCTGCTCGGGATCCGGAGTGTCGTCACCCCGGCCGCGCCCGTCTTCACGCAGCTGACCTTCTCCGCCGGCGTCGAGGGCGACCCGGCCATCGCGCCGAGTGGCGAGACCTTCGTCTTCGTGCGCGACGGCGACATCTACCTTCAGCGCACCGACGGCCGCAACGCCATCAACCTGACGAAAACCCCCGACACGATGGAGGGTGCACCCGCCTTCTCCCCCGACGGACGGCAGATCTCCTTTCACTCTTCCAGGGACGGGGGAATCTTCGTCATGGGAGCGACGGGAGAATCGGTCCGCCGTCTCAGCAGCATCGGATTCGATCCTGCCTGGTCGCCCGACGGAAAACAGATCATCTTCACGCGCGACGAACGGACCCTCGATCCCCGCAGCCGCAATTCTACGGTCAGCCCCCTGATGGTGATGGATGCCGATGGCGGCACGCCGAAGTTGCTCCTCGAGCGGGACGCCATGCAACCTCACTGGTCCCCGCACGGCCAGCGAATCGCCTGCTGGGCCAACGACAACGCCGGACGACGCGACATTTACACGGTCGCTGCAACGGGCAACAAAGAGACCGTCGTGAAGGTCACATCCGACGCCGCCCTCGACTGGAGCCCGGTCTGGTCACCCGACGGCCGGTGGCTCTACTTCTCGAGTGACAGGAGCGGAACGACGACGCTGTGGCGCGTGGCGATCGACGAGGCCAGCGGCAAAACACGCGGCACTCCGCAGCTGATTTCTGCTCCGGCACCTTTTGCGGGCAACCTCTCCCTGTCCTCTGACGGCAGGAGGCTCGTCTTCCAGACTCTCAACAGGAGCAACGCTCTTCATCGGGCCCGACTGGACCTGAAGACGGAGAGGATCACGATCGATCCCACGCCGATCCTGGACGGCTCGCTACTCATTCGGGCGTCAGTCTCCTCACCGGACGGAACGATGATCGCGTTCACGACCGAAGGGCATGAGGACGTGTTCGTCATGCGCAGCGACGGGAGCGATATCCGTCAACTCACCAACGATGACTTTCGCGATCGCGGCGTTACCTGGACTCATGACGGAGGGCGCATTGCCTTCTACTCCTCGCGCTCAGGGACGTATCAGGTGTGGACGATCCATCCCGACGGCAGTGACCTGACACAGGTGACGAAGCTCCCCAATAGCGTCCTGCCGAATTTCCCCGCCTATTCACCCGACGACAAGAAACTCGCCGCGGTCTCGACGCGCGAAGCGTCGTACATCGGTGACGCCACGCGACTCCCCATCACGACAGTCGACGTGTTGCCCCCGATCCCCTCGGTGACCGCGTCGCTCTTCCCGATGTCGTGGTCGCCTGATGGAAAACGCCTGGCCGGGCGTCCCTGGACCGGCCGGCCGGGAATCTACGTCTATTCGATCGCCGAACGAACCCATCGTCTGGTAGCCCAAGGGTGGTCGAACACGATGTGGCTCGACGACGAGCGCCTTTTGCTGAACGAGAACGGCACGTTCGCCATCGCCGACTGGCGGACCGGCGCGACCAGGGAGATCCTCAAGGGGGACCTGTCGATGCTCACGGCAGTGGCGGTATCGCCGGAGTATCTGGTGCTCAGCTCGGCCCGCGTTGAAGGCGACATCTGGATGGCCACGCTCGACGCAAAGTGAAAAATGCGCACCCTGGTCGAGAGTGAGCCGCGCAGCACCGAGCATCTCGACATCACCGTCTTGACGCGCGCCGGATAGGTTTCAAGTTGACGGCGAGACCGAACCCGTACTCGTCGCCAGCGGCGGTATTTCTTCCGGCGATCGTCCGTGACCACGTGGCGTTCGCGTCGATCGTCCTGGTGAGATGGATGTAAATCTCAGCGCCAGCGCTCGCGCGTTCCGAATCCGCGGCCGTGAGCGCGAACGACGGATCGATATCGCGAAAGTTGCCACGGCTTTTCCAACCCCTGACGTAGACGAACGTCCCAGCACGCTCATGGAAGAACGCGCCGAGCTTCGCAGAATACGGCAGCTCGTTCGACAGCTCACCGCCGCGCCAGCGGTAACCGCCCTGCACGCTGAGAAAGCCTGAGGGTAACCACGTCAGGCTTCTGCTGAATGCGAGATTGACGATCGGCTCCATCACACCACTTCCAAGTTGCGGAAAATCCCGGACGTTGTAGCCGAGAGGAATGAACGCTCCTCCCTCCACCGCGAACGCTCCCGCTCCACCGACTCTCGAGAGTCGAACGCGAAGATCGAGATCGCCTGCGCCGTTCGTCGTGAAGTCGTTGAAAAGACCGCGCGCTGTCACGCGTTCATACGGGACGTTCACGACGAGAGTGGAGACCTCCGACAATCCAAGTTCCATGTAGGCGCTGACCCGTTCCTGACGGACCCCGCGACCGAGGATTGGACCGCGATCTCCGTCTGGCTCGAAGGCCTCATCCGCATCTGCCTGCGCGGCACCCAGGTATAGATAGGCTGCCTTCCGGCCGCGCGGCCATGCATCCGCCTGCAACGGTGCCACGGTGACCAGAACACTCAGAAGCGCGACCGCCCTGAGAGGTGCTCTCATGGCCTCTCGAAACGTCTCTCCGCAATGATCGTGTTGAACTCATAACACCACACCGTGAATGTATCGAAGGAATTCAAGTCGATGCTGTCGGGCAGTGTCAGGTCGAGCGTTGTACCGTTAAATGGTTGCCGCGCGGTGACGCGAAGTATGGCGAAGTTTCTTCGCGACGTTGTCGAGAGTCCGACTCGCAGGTCGAGGCCCGGCGCAGAGCCGTCGTGACGGAACTCCGAGAGTCGAATTATATTCGGGGCTACGAGCGTCGCGGTGCCCGAGACCCCGTGGGAACCTGCGAATGCGGAGACGTCGCCCACGCGAACGAGCGTTGGGATCTCCGGCGGCTGTAAGGACCGCCCCACCGCCCGACGTCGTATCCCGGTGGCAGTTGCCGTGATCGTCGCAGACGAGCCGGCTAGAGCGATGCCTGGTTTCCAGAGCCTCGCGCCGTTCGCGGAGCGCCAATGGGCAACGACAATCTCCGGTCCAAGGATGACCAGCTGGCCCGTAGTGTCCTGCGCGGGTCCGAAGTGAGCTCGGACCACGTCGTTGACGATCAACTCTTCTCCAGGTTCGAGCCGCATCGGGAGCCCCGTCACTGCAGCTTGATCGTCTCCCTCGAATCTCAACGTGACCATCGCCGAGTCGAACGCGGATCGGTTCTGGAGTCGCAGGTCTTCATGCCCGGAAACCGGAATGACTTGCTGAGCTGCGATCGGGCCTGCGAGCGCGAGGACCACGGCCACCAGTAACAGGCGTTCTTTCATCAAAGCCTCCCAGCGGAACACTGCCTGCAATTATATGGCCTCGGGCCAAGTACCTCCCGCTTCGGCCTCTCAGTGAAGTGCTCGGGGATGAGCCGCGTTGCGACGGATCTGAAACGAGGAAAGCAGATCGAGAGAGGCAACGCGGAATTCAAACTCGGCAACAAAACGTCTCGAGCGAGATCGATGCTGGCCGATCACTCGGCGCGCAGCGCGTCGACCGGTTCCATGTGCGCCGCGTGGCGGGCCGGCAGAACTCCCGCCGCCAGTCCGACGGTCAGCGCCATTCCTTCGGCGAGCAGAGCGAACCACCAAGGAGTACTGACCGGCAGGGCGGGAAAGACGACCGTCAACAGACGCGCCAGCCCGACGCCGAGAATCAGGCCGGCGGCACCGCCAATGGCGGCGAGCATGGCCGCTTCCCCGAGAAAGATTCGAAGGATCTGGCCCTGGCCTGCGCCGAGGGCCCGCAGGAGACCGATCTCGGAGGTTCGCTCCGACACGGCGATGGTCATGATGGTCATGATGCCGACGCCGCCGACGAACAGAGAAATGCTGCCGAGCGCGCCGACGGCGAACGTGAGAACTCCGAGAATCGATCCGAGAACACGAACCATCTCGTCCTGGGTGACGAACGTAACGTCGTCGCGTCCATGGCGCATGGTGAGAATCCTGCGGATGCCGGCCACGACTTTTTCCTGCGGCACGTTTGGATCGTGCGTGACGTGAAAGCCGGTCAGCCCTTCGCGATTGAAGAGTTCGAGAGCGCGCGCGGTGGGGATGCTCACCGAATCATTGATGTCGATCCCGAGCACGCGCTCCTGGGGCTCGGCCACGCCGATCACCTGAAAGCGTGATGCACCAATGGTGATTCGCTTGCCGATGGGATTTTCGTCACCGAACAGCTCGGTCTTCGCCGTGGACCCCAGACAGGCCAGCGGTCGGGGAGCTTGCGGATCGTCATACGGCAGAAATGAGCCGGCCGCCATCTTGAAATGCCAGATCTTGATCCAGTCCGGACTGAAGCCGTAAACGATCGTGCGTCGGCGCCGGCTGCCGTACCGAATCTCCGCACTCCCGTCGGTGGTCGGGTTGGTGACCAGAACATGCGGTGCGCGCCGTGCCGCGATCGCATCGTCGATCGTGAGCGGCCGCACAGTTCCAAACACACCGATGGTGATGCCCGCCGTCTGCACTCGTCCCGGAAAGACGATGATGATGTTGGATCCGAATTTCGTGAACTGGAACATCACGAACTCACGAACACCCTGGCCGATCGACGTCAGCAGGATGACCGCCGCAACGCCGACGGCGATGCCGAGGATGGCCAGCGAAGTTCGCAGGCGATGCGCGCGCAGCGTGCCGGTCGTCAGTCGGAAGTAGTCTGCGCTTCTCATCTCACCGCCGCGCCAGCGCCTGGGCCGGATCGAGAGCCGCCGCCCTTCGTGCCGGGATCACGCAGAATGCGATGCCCGCCGTCATGGCGAGCAGGAGGCCGCCCGTTACTGCCCACAGCGGAGCGAACGCCGGGACGGCCGGGTAGAGGCTTCGGATGACGAAGCTCCCGGTCTGGCCAATCATCGAACCGAGGATGGCGCCAACTCCGGAGAGCAGCGCCGCTTCGGCGAAGAAGAGGGAGCGGATCTGCTGAGGGGAAGCACCCAGTGCCTTGAGTAGTCCGATTTCGTTGGTCCGCTGCGCGACCGCGATGAGCATCACGTTCATGATCAGGATGCCTGCCACAGCCATGCTGATCGCGGCAATTCCGCCGAGCGCGAATGTCAACGCCACGAGAATCTTGTCAAACGCCGACGAGACCCCATCCTCGGTCAGGATGGTGACGTCGTTTTCGCCGCCATGCCGTTCCGTGAGCACGCGCCGCATCTCCGTCTTGACGAACGGCACATCCTCGCGGGAACGCGTCATCACCCCGATGCGTAACAGAGAGGACAGATTGAACATCGCCTGCGCCGACGCGACGGGGATGATCACCAGGTCATCCATGTTGATGCCAGCGAACTCCCCCTTCGGCGCCAGAACCCCGATCACCCGGAAGCGGCGGTCGCCGAGCCGGACATACTGACCGAGCGGCGACTCGGTAACGAACAGCTCGCGTCCCACCTTCGAGCCGAGGACGCAGTGGGGCGTGGCATTGCGAGGATCCTGGGGCGGCAGGAAGCGGCCCGAAGCCATCGCCAGCCCCCATATGTACTGGATCTCACTCGACGATCCGGCGATCGGCACGTCTCGCCGGCGCCCTCGAGTGGAGACTTCCCCTTCCATGAGATTCAGAGGCGAGACATGTTCGATGCCGCGGATGCGCTGCAGGGCCGTGGCATCTTCGATTGTGAGATCGCGCGACGTGCGTCCTGAGGCGAGCGCCGCGCTGCCGCCAACGGTCTCCGACCGTCCCGGAAAAACGACGATCAAATTCGTTCCCAGCGACTCGAATTCCTGGCGCACGTATCGCCGTGCTCCTTCGCCGAGGGAGGTGAGGACGACGATCGACGCAACGCCGATCGAGGTGGCGAAGACCATCAGCAGCGAACGCGTTCGGGCGCCTTCGAGCGCGCGCCAGGCGAAACGGGCCATGTCCGAGGTTCGCATGGCTGAGATCTAAGATCCCTCCTCCACCCTGCCATCGAGCGTTCGGATGTGCCGGCGCGCGCGGCTGCCGAGCACTTCGTCATGCGTGATGAGCACCAAAGTCATGCCTCGGGCGTTGAGCTCTTCCAACAGGTGGATGACTTCCTTCCCGGTGGTCTGATCGAGGTTGCCGGTGGGCTCGTCGGCGAGGATTGCCGCGGGTTCCATGATCATGGCCCGTGCGATGGCCACGCGCTGCCGTTCGCCGCCGGAGAGCTGGTCGGGACGATGACGGGCGCGTCTGGCGATGCCGAACTCGGTCAGGAGCCGCGATACTTTTTCCCGCCGCTGGTCTCGGTCAACTCCCGCCAGAAGCAGCGGCAGCTCGACGTTCTCGGCCGCGGTCAAGCGCGGCACGAGATGGAAAAACTGAAAGACGAAGCCGATCTTGTCGCGGCGGACGCGCGACTGCTCCGTGTCGGTGAGAGCAGTTACGTCCTGCCCGTCGAACTCGTACGTGCCGGTGGTGGGGCGATCCAGGAGCCCGAGAATGTTGAGCATCGTCGACTTCCCCGAGCCCGAGGGCCCCATGATCGACAGGTACTCGCCACGCTCGATGCGCAGGTTCACGCCGCGCAGCGCGTGAACCTCGTCCTCGCCGAGCACGAACGCGCGCGACACATTGTTGAGCGCGATCATTTCTCGGGCACGACACGCGCGCCAGCGACCACGCCTTTGCGCTCCACGGACAGGACGATGGTATCCGCGGGATTCAAGCCGGAGAGCACTTCCGTGAATTGCCAGTTGGCCAGACCGGTGCGCACCAGGCGCTCGTGCAGCACTCCGTCGTCCAGGACGAGCACGCGGTTTCCTTCCAGCAGGGCCTGTGTCGGCACTCGAATCACGTTCTCACGGGCATCGAGGACGATCTCAGCGTCGGCGCTGTAGCCGACCAGCAGCGTCTTCACATCTTCCGGGTTCACGAATTCGACCTCGACATCGACGGTGCGGGCCTGCTTCTCCAGATCGAGCACGAACGGAGCGATGCGCCTGATCCGCCCCGCGAACCGCTGGCCGGTGAGCGCATCGACTGTGATGTAGGCGGGTTGGCCGACGCGCACTCGCGCGATGTCCACCTCGTCGATGGGCGCCAGGATGTAGAGACAGCTGTCGTCGATCAGATCGACGGCTGGAGGAGTGGGAATGCCGGGCGGGGACGGTGTGGTGAACTCTCCGACCTCGCCGGTGATTCTGGCAACGACGCCCGCGAATGGCGCGCGCAGCACCGTGCGCGTGAGCGTGGCGCGAGCCGCGGACACGCGGGCCTGTCCCTGCTGCACGTCGCTGCGCGCGGCACTGCATGCCGCGCCCAACGTGGTTGCCGATGAGACGGCACGGTCGAGCTGTTCGTCGGGAAGTAGTCCGTCCTCGTGAAGCTTGCGGGCACGTGCTGCCTCGCGGCCGGCCGTGGCCGCGTTCACACAGACCTGTTCAGCGCGCAGCACCATACCTCGCGACTGCTCCTCGGTGACCCGCGCCTGCGCGGCGGTGTCTTCATTCCACAGCTCGAGAAGGATCTGACCGGCCTGCACGCGATCGCCCTCCCGAACCGGCAGCGCGGCGATGGCGCCTCCTGACGGCGCGGCGAGCTTCGCACGACGGCAGGCGTTGACGGTTCCGGCGCGTGTGTTCGCGACGGTGCGCTCCACTCGGCCGCGGTCAATCCGCCCCGTCCGCACCGGCACCGGTTCAGGACGGGTGGCCCGCCAGATCAGCAGCGCCAGCACCGCGACGATGCCGAGCGCGATCAGAAGTCGCTTCAGCATGAATTCACCGCTTCAACACTCACGATTTAGACCGATCGCGCAATTGTACACGCGCCATGATTCCGCGACCGATCGTCGACGGCCAGTGCGGGATGCCGCTGCGGAGCGACGGGTTCTGGAAAAACACCACCCACCACTTCAGGGGAAGGCCCTTCATCAGCATTCGCACCGGCAGAGAGCGTATAACCGTTCCGAATGAGGCTGCGTGTGATGTTTGCCATCGGCGTGTGCGCGGTTTCATGTGCCGCTTCGGCCCTCGCCGATACCGAAGGCCATCCCACGATTCAGATCAAGCGCGCTTCGGGACCGATTGCCATCGACGGGGATCTCTCTGATGGCGGATGGATCGACGCAGTGAAGATCGATCAGTGGTGGGAAACGAATCCCGGAGACAACGTCGAGCCGAAGGTCAGGAGCGTCGGCTACCTCACCTACGACGACAAGTTCTTCTACGCCGCCTTTCATTTCGAGGATCCGCAACCGGCCAGGATCCGCGCCCCCTACGGCGATCACGACAATGTTCCCGGGAACATCGACTACGGAGGGGTGATCCTGGACACGCGCAACGACCACCGCTCGGCGATGGTGTTTTTCGCCAACCCCCGAGGCATCCAGTACGACGCCATCACCGACGACAGTTCGGGCGAGGATTCCTCGCCGGACTTCTATTGGGACTCCGCCGCAAGCATCACCAGCGACGGATGGAACCTGGAGATCCGCATCCCTTTCTCTTCACTTCGTTACAACAAAGGCGACCCACAGGAATGGGGAATCCTTCTCTTCCGCAACCGCCCGCGGGAGCGCCGGTTCCAGATGTACGCCAACAAGATTCCCCGCGGCAGCAACTGTTTCGTCTGTAACGAGAATCCGCTGACAGGGTTGTCCGGCCTACCGTCGGGGGATCACATCGTCGCCGCTCCCTATGTGACCGCGAAGCTCGAGGAAGTACCGCGGGGTGAGTTGGGCAGCGGACTTCGCAGCAAGGGCTTCGAGAGCGACATCGGTCTCGACTCCAAGTGGAATCCCTCGGCGACGACAGCCATCGATTTCACCTTGAATCCCGACTTCTCGCAGGTGGAGTCGGATGTCGCGGCCATCTCGACCAATGAACGGTTCGCGATTTTCTTTCCCGAGAAGCGTCCCTTCTTCCTCGAGGGAGTGAACATCTTCGCCACGCCCATTCAAGCGGTCTACACCCGTACCATCACCGCGCCGCGATGGGGTGTGCGCAGCACCGGCAAGTTCTCTTCAAACGCTTACACGGTTCTGGTCGCGCAGGATCGGGGAGGCGGAGTGGTAGTGCTTCCCACGGCTGAGGGATCGTCGTTCGCGAATCAGGACTTCAGCTCAACCGCCGCAATCGGGAGGATTCGCCACGACTTCAAGGGCTCGTTCCTCAGCGGCCTCTTTACCATGCGCGAGAATCAGGGTGGAGGATACAACCGCGTGATCGGCCCGGACTTCCGGCTGCGCATCGGCTCGCACAACACGGTCACCGGCCAGGTTCTCTTCAGCGACACGGAGACGCCAGACCGGCCCGACATCACGCCAGCGTGGAACGGGCAGAAACTGACCTCGTACGCGGGAGACATCCGGTGGAATTACACCTCGAAGACGCTCGATGCGTTCGGCGAGTACCGCGACTTCGGCAAGGATTTTCGGGCCGACGATGGCTTCATCCCGCAGGTCGGAATCCGCGAGACCTACGCCGAGGGAGGATGGACGTCTCGTCCGAAAGGCTTCTTCAGCAGGGTTCGCGCTTTCGCCATGGGTGACTATCAGACCAGGTCGGATGGCGCCCTCCTCTTTCGTGAAGCAGCGTTCGGGGCGGGGTGCGAGGCCAAGTACAACACCAGCGCGCGAATCAAGATGTCCTTCGCCAGCATCCGAAGCGGGAATCAGATCCTTCCGCGGCGTCAACTGTTCTTTTTGATCAGCGCAAACCCAACCCGCGCCTTCACCGCCGCCTTGTCGGGAAGGATCGGTGAAGAGGTCGATTTCGCACGATCCCGACTCGGGCACGGCGCGACCCTGGCGCTCTCATCGACGATCCGTCCGTCCGATCGTCTCGAGCTCAAGATCGGCGGCAACCTCTTCTTTCTCAACGTGCGTCCTGACGACGGCAGTGACCATTACGGTCGACTCGTCACCTCCCAGGTCGAGCGCCTGCGGACGACCTACACGTTCAATTCGAAGGCGTTCGTCCGGCTCATTACGCAGAACGTTCGTACCAGACGAAATGGACAGCTCTACGGGGGCAACGCACGACTTCGCAGTGGCGGACTGACCGAATCGCTCCTCGTGGCCTACAAGGTCAATTGGCAGACCGTGCTTTACGTTGGCGCCGGGGATTCGAGTTCTCTCAACGATGTGGCGCAACTCGAGCCGACCAATCGTCAACTGTTCATCAAGATGTCGTACGCATTTCAGCGCTGAAGGTGTGGCCAGGAGTCTGCGCGGCAAGAACTTTCGAAGCTGAAAGCGAACGTGATCTGACCGATCGGCGTTCCCCGATTCGCTTTGGACTGCGGCCACTTCAGTGGCCGCTTTTGTGGCAAGGTGAGAGGTCCGTGCTACGAAGCCGGTATGGAGGTCCACCCCGCTGCCGGTTGGTCGAGTGCGACGTTAGCGTGACCTGTCCGTCACGTCACGAAAGCGGCCACTGAAGTGGCCGCAGTCCAAAGTCCTACGAGTCCACCGTGCCCGACCTCGGATGCAAGTTTTTCAACGCACGCGTGCCGATCGCAAAGGCCGTCGGTGCGCTGGTGGCCGTCGAAAATTCAATGTATGCGGTTTCCACCGAATGGACCGAGTGCGCGGCGCGGGGCGTTCGCCAGTGGCAGTTGAAGTGCATGATGTCGCCGCCATGAACGTCTTCATGCTCGAACGTTCCGAAGTGATGACGTGCCGGGGGGATCGTTCCGTGAAACTCTGCGCGCAAAAGGCAGTGATGACCTTCGCCGCGTGTCTCGCGTTCGCAGCAACCCTGACCGCTCAAACGATCATCACGATTGCCGGTGGCGGTACCGATGAGGGTCGTCCGGCGCTGGCGTCCGGATTGGTCACGCCGAGTGGTCTCGCGATCGACAAGGCCGGCAACATCTACGTCGCGGAGTCCTACAGGGGCCGCGTTCGCAAAGTCGAGGCTGTAACCGGGACTGTGACGACCGTCGCCAGCGGGCTCAATCTGGACGCTCACGCTGGTCTCGCCGTCGACGACGCGGGAAATCTTTATATCGGGGATACGCAGAACTTCCGCGTAGTCAAAGTGGCAGCAGGAACCGGAATCCCGTCGACTCTGCTGACCGGCATCATCGCGCCGAGCATCGCCGCCGACGTCTCCGGTGTCTACATCGCGGACTCGACTGGGAATCGCGTGCTCAGGATCGCGCCCGCCACCGGCGAGATCACGACATTCGCAGGACTCGGTGGGCAATCGTTCGGGGGCGACCTCGGACCTGCAACTTCCGCGACCTTCAGTAACCCCATTTCCCTGGCTCTTGATCGGTCCAGCAACCTCTTCATCGTCGATTTCGGCAATCACCGAATCCGCAGAGTCGATGCAGCGACAGGCATCATCACGACGGTAGCGGGAATCGGCGGGTTCGATACGACCGGGGACAATGGCCCGGCGCGGGCAGCCGGTCTCGGGGGGCCGATCGCCGTCGCTGTGGATGCTGACGGAAATCTCTTCATCGCCGATCACAAAGATCACCGTGTCCGGCGAATAGACGCCGCGACGAAGGTGATCTCCCCCATTGTCGGGGATGGTTCAGCGAGGTATTCCGGTGACGACGGACCTGCCCGAGAGGCATCCCTGAACGTCCCTGCCGGCGTCGTGGTGGATCCGGCCGGGAACCTCTACATTCTGGACAACGGGAACCATCGCATCCGCAAGGTCGACGCGCACAGCGGCGTGATCACAACGGCCGTCGGGGGCGCGTCCGGTGACGGCGGGCCGGCGACCGCCGCCGTTCTCAATTCAATCAGTGGGATTGCTGTTGAGGCGACGGGGAATGTCTACATCTCGGATGCAGCTGCGAACCGCGTCGCCAAAGTCGCGGCGGGTACGCGCATCATCACCACGTTCGCAGGCGGCGTGAGCGGCTTCTCCGGTGACGGGAGCCCAGCGGTCGGCGCCGGTCTCCACCCTCGGGGGGTGGCGACTGACAAAACCGGAAACGTCTACATCGCCGACTCCTTCAACAAGCGTCTTCGCAAGGTCGACGCCGCAGACAGATCCATCACCACGATCGGAGAACTCTCGAGGTTCCCGATTGGCGTCGCTGTGGATGCTTCGGGAAACATCTACACGACCGATGCTGTCGAAGACGCCCTACGCAAAATCGCGGCAGGCACGGGCATCACCACAGTTGAGGCGCGAGAACTGGCGATTGATTCATCAGGCGTCGCCGTCGATTCGACAGGCAACGTCTTCTTCGCAGAGCCCGAGCTCCACCGCATCCGGAAGTTAGACGCCACGGGCAGGATCGCGACTGTGGCGGGTATCGACTCGGTGGCCGGTTTCTCGGGCGACAACGGACCGGCTGTGAATGCGCGACTGAACCGTCCCAGTGGGGTTGCCGTCGACCGCGCCGGAAACGTCTACATCGCCGATACCTCGAATCACCGCGTCCGACGTGTCGACGCGGTGACCGGCATCATCACGACGATCGCTGGAAACGGGTCGAGCGGTTTCGCGGGGGACCATGGACCTGCGATCGCCGCGATGCTGAACAACCCTTCCAGCATCGCCGTCGACGACGCCGGGGTCCTCTACATCGCGGACACCGGCAACGAGCGCATCCGCGCCTTTGTTGCCTTCGCGCGACGTCGCGCTAAGGCAACAACGGC
>JBKJVD010000151.1:0-8004 GCA_046590585.1 Thermoanaerobaculia bacterium
ACAGGGCCATGGCGGCGGCAACGGCGGCGGCAAGGGAAAGAAGGGATAGCCCGATGAGAATGAACGTTGCGAGTGCATCACTGATCGTCACCATCGCGCTTTCAGCCACGATCCTGCAAGGTTGTGGCAAGCAGGAGAAGCAAACCTCGGTTGAAACCGCGACCTCACCGTCGAGCAGCGCTGAAAGCGTTTCGCCAGAGGATCTGGGGCGCATCGGCGCCGAGATCCGCAAGCAACCTCAGGAAGCTTCGAAGATCCTCGCTTCCCATGGCATGACGGAACAGGCCTTTGAAGCGGCGGTACGGAAGGTCGGTGAGAGTCCCGAAGCATCGAAGCGTTATGCCGCGGCTTTCAAGGACGCTGGAACCTAGCCCGCTAGCTTTACCGGCATGGGAGCTAGCCGAAATGCTGGCTCCCATGACACGAGTTCGATCAAGCCTCTGCGGCGATCGATGCGAACTCTTCGTCGGTCAATCTGATCCCGGCCGCTTCCATGTTCTCGTCCAGATGGGCAACGCTGGATGTTCCCGGGATCGGGAGCATGACCGGGGATCGCTGCAGCAGCCATGAGAGCGCGATCTGTGACGGTGCTGCATTGTGTTTCGCTGCGATCTCCGCCAGCCGGCCACCTTTCTTCGCGAGCTTGCCTGTGGCTAGCGGATACCAGGGGATGAATCCGATCTTCTCCCGCTCGCAGTAGTCGACCACTCCTTCCCACTCGCGATCCGCAAGGTTGTAGCGGTTCTGGACGGAGACCACCTGAAAGTATTTCATGGCGCGCTCGATCTGCTCGATGGTCACCTCGGACAGGCCGACGTGGCGGATCTTTCCTTCACGTTGAAACTCCGCAACCGCTCCGAACTGATCTTCCTCCGGCACACTCGGATCGATCCGGTGCAGTTGCCAGAGATCGATGCGCTCGAGCTTCAAGCGTCGCAGACTGCCATCCAGTTCTTCGCGCAGTCTCTCCGGTCGGGCGTTCATGACCCACTTGCCCGACCCGGGACGATCGAAGCCGCCTTTGGTCGCGATGACCATCCCCTCGGGATACGGATGAAGCGCTTCACGAATCAGTTCCTCACTCACCTCCGGCCCGTAGGACTCCGCGGTGTCGATGAGATCGATTCCGTGATCGACGCAGCGCCTCAACACCCGGATTGCTTCGGCTCGATCCTTCGGCGGCCCGAACACTCCGGCGCCCGTGATCCGCATGGCTCCGAAGCCGAGACGATGAACGGGCAGGTCGCCCCCCAGATGAAATGTGCCGCTCTTCGCGGCGGAACTCAGAACTTCCGACATGGCTTCTCCTCCGGAACGTGAATCGAAAAGTGTGCCGCTTCACGTTCCGCACCACACAATGCAAGCGAATGCCGCGCGGTCAGTGGGTGACGAGGACGGTCACAGGAGCGACGTCGTCGCCGCCGGCGATCTCACGGACCAGGACGCGATCGCCCCACACTGCATAGTGGTGCGAACCGAAGGCGTCGAACTCCATCATCCCGGCGGCCGTCACGCGGAACAGGCTGGTCTCACTCATCACACGCAGCGGCTCACCAGCAGCGAACGCTGCGCGCATCAGCATCCCAGCCGGGTCGAGAAAGAAAAGAGAGCGTCCGTCCGTGGCCCATTGCGGTTGTGTTCCGCCGCGACTCGAGATGCGAATCGATTCGCTGGCCCTGCGGAACCTTCGCGCATAGACCTCGGGCTGCCCCGATTCATCGGACTGGTACGCCAGCCACTGTTCGTCGGGGGAAATCGTCCCGTCGCGATCATCGGACTCGCCCTGACTTCCCAGCGGCGTGGGCTTGCCGCGCACCGGAATTGTGATCATCTCAATCTGGCTGCGCACTCCCCGGTTCACTGAATAAACGACCGCAGAGTCATCCTTCGTGATGGCAGTCACGTACTGAGGACCATCCTCCTCCAGGAGTCGTTCTGTCGATCCATCCGCGAGCGAGAGGACCGAGAGATTCGGAGCCGCCGACCCGTCTCTCGAGTCAGGTTCGCTCACGATCAGCGCATCCCTTCGATGAAACCACAGTGGACTGGATGTTCCGGGCGCAGACCGCGCGATCTTCGTCTTCAGTCCTCGCGCGACATCCATCAGCCAGATGTTGGAAGTCTGCGTGACTTTATCGAAGAGATCCGCGGCCACGCGCGTCCCGTCGGGCGAAAGCGCGAAGTTGCGGTAAGGCTGGGGTTCGCCTGTACGCCCAAGCTCGCGGCCGCCGAAATCCCGCCAGACGAGCTGAGTGTCGAGCGGTGCACGCTGCCAGGCAACGACCCTCCCGTCGCGCGATGTGCTGAAGTTCGCCGCGGCGGTCGGCGTGAAACAGAAGACCTGCGTCGCGATCTCTTCAGGCTCGCCCACGACGGCCATTCGATCGAGGTCCAGCTTCTGCTTCACCAGGACAGCATCGCGAACGTAAACGATGGTGTTGCCACGAACTTCGGCCCGGCTGCGCACGGGCAGCAACCGTCTGACGGAGCGATCCCTGACCGAACCGATGTAGATTCCGGATTCATCTTCTCCGCCCCGCGGCGGGTTCTTGATTCTGCGGAAGAACACGTAGTGCTCTCCATCCGAAAGAAACGCCGGCCAGACGTCCCACGCATCCTTTCCTTCGGTCAGGCTCGAGGCGGAACCTCCTGCTGCCGAGATCATGAGGATGGACGCCGAGGTATCCGTCCCCCACTCGGACACGAGGATTCGATCACCGCTCCATGAACCCCAGCCACCCTGCAGCTTCGCGATCGAGTGAACCGGACCGCCATCCACGGAAACTTTTTTCATGGCGCCGCCCGCAAAGAAGGCGATCCACTTTCCGTCCGGAGACCAGAAGGGGGATGCTGCTTCCTCTGTGCCGGGGACTGCTTTCGCCTCGATCGCATCGAGCCGCCGGACGAAGAGCTTGCGCCGCCGCCCTTCCAGCGCGATGAGTGCCAGGTGCCTTCCATCCGGCGAGACCGCAAGTTCACTGGAAACCGGGAACTGGACGAAGCTCGTGCCGGGCGGCGGTGAAATCGCGAATCGCGCCGTCAGTGGTCCACTGACTTCGAGCCTCGGAATCGTCTTCCAATAGGCCATCCAGGCAAGTGACAGGACGAGGAGCGTCAACAGCCCGATCCAGACCGGGAGATACGACTTCACCTTGCGCCTCTGTGAAACCGCGTTCACCGAGTTCTTGTCTTCTTCGCTCCATCGAAGTGCCTCGGCGAGATCGCGCATCGACTGCCAGCGATCCTCTGGATCTTTCTCGAGGCATCGCCGCACCACGCGCTTCAGTGCAGGAGGAAAGCTAGCGTCCCCGAGCAGGAGCGGTTGCGGCTCGGCAGTGAGGATCGCGGCCATCAGGCCGGCATACGAACTGCCTGCGAACGCTGGCTGGCCGGTCAGCATCTCCTGGAGCACGAGGCCGAATGCGAACACGTCCGTGCGGGCGTCGAGCACGTTGCCCTCGATCTGCTCAGGGGCCATGTAGCGCACCGTACCCACGATCGTCCCTTCGCGCGTGAGCGGGTCGACCCTTGTGGAAGCGTGGCTGTCGACCCCGGCGAGCGGCCTGGCCAGCCCGAAGTCGAGCAGCCGCGCGCCGTTCCGCGTGAGCATGACGTTTCCCGGTTTGAGGTCGCGGTGGACGATGCCCGCGCGATGAGCGGCGTGGAGCCCGAGTGCAATCTGGGTGGCGATTTCGATCGCCTGCCGCACCGGCACGGGGCCACGCGCGATCCTGTCGGCGAGCGTCTCTCCGTCCAGCAACTCCATGACCAGAAAATCGACATCGTCGGCGGTGCCGAGGTCGTAGAGCGGGCAGATGTTCGGATGCGCCAGGGCGGAGATCGCGCGCGCTTCACGAGCCAGGCGTTCACGCAGTTGAGGGTCGTTCGCAGCGGACTGCAGCAACAGCTTGATGGCCACGCTCCGGTCGAGCCGGGTGTCGCGCGCTTTCCAGACTTCTCCCATTCCCCCTTCGCCAAGGGGTGAGATCAATTCGTAGGGACCGAGACGCGAACCTGAAGAGACGGGCATGTGGGGTCGCGCAATGATCGCAGCTTTGAATGCTCGCGGCCAGTGACCACATGCGAGATGGCCCGTCGATCACGGCTGGAATTCTTCACTCCCCTTCTTTGACGCCGTCCCGACCGTTTCACCGTGCGACAATCACGCGCAGTGTCGCGCTTCGAACGCATCCTCTTCGTAGTGAATCCGGCGGCGGGCGCGGGGACGGCGATGAGCCGCGCCACCGTGCTCAAGCGCGAGCTGGCAATCCGCGGCTACGCTCCTCCGGTCTTCGTGGAGACCCTGGCCGCTGGAAATCCCGAACTCATGGAGCGTGTGGGATCAAGTGACCTGGTCGTCGCGTTCGGTGGAGACGGTACGCTCAACCGCGTCGTGTCCGCTGTCGTGATGGGTGGGGTGCAGCCCTCTCCGGTCATCGCGTTCATGCCCAGTGGCACGGGAAACGCCGCAGCGCGCGCCTTCAACCTTCCACGCTCGCCGCAGCGCCTCGCGGCGTACATCGCATCGGTACGCCCGCGCTCGCTCGACGTCGGAATCGCTTCGAGAGACGGTCAGGACATCGGTGCGTTCCTGCTGTGGGCCGGCGCTGGCGTCGACGCAGCCCTGATCACCGAAGTCGCGCGCAGGCGTCCGACGATTCAGGGACGCGAGCTGATCTCGCAATACCTTCGCGTGGCCGCGGGAATGCTGTTCAAGTACCACTTTCCCACCATCAGGATCGAAGCAGGCGAGTCCCGCTGCTCGGCGGCCAGCGTTGTCGTGGCAAACGTCGGAGCGTTGGCCATCGGATCGTTGACCCGGAAGGCCGATCCCTGCGACGGCATCCTCGACATCATTGGCACCGCCTCACGCAGCCGCGCTGCATGGATCGGAGCGGCGATGCTGTCGGCGACCAATCGATACGACCGCTGCTCGGACGTAGTCCGTCTGCGCGGCACCAACATTTCGCTGACCACCGACGAACCGGTGCCAGTCCATCTCGACGGCGAACCGATCGGCGACCTGCCCATCGACATCCGCATCGCGCCGAGGTCGATCCGGCTGCTGGCGCGCGAATAGGAGCGAAACCAGAAACCAGAAAAGAAACCAGAAACCAGAAACTAGAAAAGA
Source organism: Thermoanaerobaculia bacterium (assembly GCA_046590585.1). Lineage (GTDB taxonomy): Bacteria > Acidobacteriota > Thermoanaerobaculia > Gp7-AA8 > Gp7-AA8 > JBKJVD01. The sequence continues at coordinate 5,132 of JBKJVD010000151.1, forward strand.
AACCGGAAACCGGCCAGAAGAGAAAGCAGAAGGGGACGCGCGTGATATGCGGCGTCCCCTTCTGGTTTCTAGTTTCCGGTTTCCGTTCCTGTTACCCCTGAATCGGAATCCGCTTGCCGTTCTCCTCGAGCCAGGAAGCAAACGTCTGGAGCGACGGGTTCAGCGCCCGCGATGCCTCGACGTCGCGAGCGGCGCGAAAGTCGTGATCGAAGTCGCGATTGAACTGGAACATGTTGCCCAGGTCGTCCGCGCCCGGAAATCCGAAGCTCCGGAACACCGCTGGTTCGACCACGTTGTAGCGAACCTCTTCGCCTGCAACGCCGGAGAGCTGCGCAGCCATCTCGTATCCGGAGAGGTGTTCGCCTGCGATGCCGACGTACTTTCCGATCAGTTCCTTGCCTCGCTTGAAGATGCGATAGGCGCAGCGACCTATGTCCTCCGCTGCGATGCCGGGAAGCTTTTTGTCTCCCATTGGAAGAGTGATGGCCAGCTTGCCGTCGGCGCCACGTGCCGGACCCATTCCGAAGTGGATGAAGTTGTCCCAGTAGAACGAAGTGAGGAGGAAGGTCGCCGGCACTCCAGCATCGCGAAAGACCTGGTCCCCTTCACCCTTCGCGTCGAAGTGCGGAACCTTGTAATGCTCCTGCAGCGTCGGCATCCGGTCGTCGCTGAGCGGCACCCACTTGCGCGTGTCCTCGAGCGTCGACCAGATCACATGCTCCACTCCCGCCGCCTTCGCCGCTGACGCCATTGCGTGGATCTCTTCGAGTTCCTTCGCCGGCGAGAAATGCGCCCAGAAGAACGTGACGCAGTAGGCGCCGTAGGCGCCATCGAACGCGCGACGCAGGCTCGCCTCGTCATCGACGTCTCCCGCGACGACTTCCGCGCCCAGAGCCGCCAGTTCCTTCGCCTTGTCTGAGTTGACGTCGCGTGTGATTGCGCGCGCCGTGAACCCGCCCTCGGGGTCGGCCATAATCGCCCGAACCAGCCCACCGCCCTGTGCACCAGTCGCACCAACCACTGCAATGATCTTCTTCGCCATGGCGAACCTCCTCGATTGCGTGGTGAATCTTACTTCTTAAACTGGGTGCCAGGATGCTTGCCATGACCGGATGCGCTGCTGTTGAGCAGACATCGGCCCGACGCGCGTTTCCTTTGGACTGCGGCAACTTCAGTTGCCGCTTTTGTGACGAGGGTTCGCCAACTCGGGCAACGACCGCGGCATTGCGGAGCCATCATCCGGAGCGCCGAACATGAAAAGGGCGGCCACGCGGCCGCCCTTTTTTGAAACTGTCGATGACTAACTCTTACGAGCAGCCGCTCGTGCTTCCGCAGTTGAGGCATTTGTAGCAGGCGCCGTTGCGGACCATGATCGAGCCGCAGTCGCTGCAACTCGGGGCATCCTGCTGGTAGAGGAACGTGCCCAGCCGCGCAGGGTTCGGCGCATCGGCATCCTTCGGTGTACCTACGAAGCCGATCGCGTGGGGAAACTGCGCGGTTACGGCAGACGGCGCAGGGGCCAAGGGAGCGGGCGCCGGAGCGATGTTGAGATTCTTCACGAAGGAGGCGTCGTCTTTCGTCAGCCCGCCGAGGTTGGTGACCGGCGTGGCCGCCATGGTGGCCGGGTCGTCGCGAAGGATCACGCCAGCATGCTCCTGGCTCTCGCGGCTGAGGAACTTCGACGCGAGCCACTTGAAGATGTAATCCATGATCGACTTCGCCATCGGAATCTCGGGGTTCCTGGTGAAACCCGACGGCTCGAAGCGGGTGTGAGTGAACTTGTCGACCAGCAGCTGCAGCGGAACGCCATGCTGCAGAGCCAGTGAGGTCATGGTCGCGAACGAGTCCATCAGACCCGAGATCGTCGATCCTTCCTTGGCCATGGTGATGAACATCTCACCAGCCGTACCGTCCTCGTACTTGCCGACGATGATGTAACCCTCGTGGCCGCCGATGGAGAATTTGTGCGTGATCGACTCCCGCTCATCCGGAAGCTTGTGACGAACCGCAGTCGGCAGGACTCCAAGCGCTTCCAGTGATTGCTTGTCCCTGGCGGTCGAGAGCGGCTGCGAGCGCTTGCAGCCGTCACGATAGACAGCCACGGCCTTCAGCCCGAGCTTCCACGCTTCGTAATATGCCTGTTCGATTTCTTCGACCGAGGCGTTGGTCGGCATGTTGATCGTTTTCGAGATCGCGCCCGAGATGAACGGCTGGACCGCCCCCATCATCTTCAGGTGGCCCTGATAGTGGATCGACCGGGTACCGTTGGCCGGCTTGAATGCGCAATCGAAGACGGTCAGATGCTGGTCGAGCAGATGCGGGGCACCTTCGATGGTGTCGTTCTCATCGATGTACTGGACGATCTCGAGAACCTGCTTCTGGTCGTAGCCGAGGCGCTTGAGCGCTGTGGGCACCGTCTGGTTGACGAGCTTGAGCATGCCGCCGCCTACGAGCTTCTTGTACTTCACCAGGGCGATGTCGGGCTCGATGCCGGTGGTGTCGCAATCCATCATGAAGGCGATCGTGCCGGTCGGAGCGAGCACCGAGATCTGACCGTTGCGATAGCCGTGAACCTGGCCGAGCGCGTACGCCTCGTCCCAGACCCGCGTGGCCGCTTCCGCCAGTTCGCTCGGGATGTTGCGGTTGTTGATGCGGTAAGCAGCGCGGCGATGCTTGTCGATCACGCGAAGGAACGGCTCTTCGTTGACAGCGTAGCCATCGAACGCTCCAACCTTGTCGGCGATCCGGGCCGACTGCGCGAACGATTCGCCGGACAGGATCGACGTCAGCGCTGCTGCGTAATCGCGTCCCTCTTCGCTGTCGTACGCCAGTCCGCGGGCCATCAGCAGCGCACCGAGGTTAGCGTAGCCGAT